>NZ_JEXG01000016.1:0-80434 GCF_000581275.1 Acinetobacter sp. 809848 | reverse complement strand
TTACGACTAAAAAATCATAGCAACAATAAAACCTGAGATAGGCGAGCACACCATTTTTGTGCGGCTTTTGCATGCCTGTTTTTAGCACTCATTTTAAGAGTGACGGCATTTCTATCTCTTTTATTTACAACAAGAAATTATTTTAAACGGTATACATGAAAAATTTAGAAGTTTCATTTAGAGCAACGCGAGCGCTTTATACAGCAGCGGATTTATTTAAACAATACGGCTTTAACAAGGTCGGTGTGGACCGAATTGTTAGTGAAGCCAAAATGACTAAAGCCACTTTTTACAACTACTTTCACTCAAAAGAAAGATTAATTGAAATGTGTTTATTAGTTCAAAAAGAGCATTTAAAAGAAAAAGTGAGGGCACTGAGCGAATCTCGTCAATATCCAGATTTGGCTCTTAAACTTAGACAAATTTACCTTTTACATGCGGACTTAAAAGGTGCGTATTATTTGTTGTTTAAAGCGATTTTTGAAATTAAAAAGCTTTATCCAAACGCCTACCAAACCGCAATCCGCTATAGGCGATGGCTTAAAAATGAAATTTTCTGGGTTCTGCGAGAATCTAAAAAAAGGGCTACGTATGAAGAATCGGATATTTTTGTATTTATGATTGATGGTGCGATTTTTGGACTTTTAGATTCAAGCCAAAATGAAGAGCCTGATCAGTTGCTGACTTACTTTTTAAAGATAAATGCTTAAATTGAACCATTAAATTGAAAAACTGAAATAGTAAATTAAAGAACAGAAAGGAAAAAGTGAGGCTGCTAGAGCCTCACTGTATATAGGTGCTTATTTGCCTTTTTTAGTTTTTAAATACTCTGCATAAGCTTCATCTGCAAAGCGTCTTAAAGAGTCACCAATTGCAGCATATTGATATTCATTTAGGTTAGCTAAAGATGCACGGGCAGAAGGGTGCTGCACACCGAAGCCAGAACCCGGTAATAGAACTACACCTGTTTCATCGGCAACTCTAAACAATAGCTCGGTTGGATTTTTATTTTTCATGACCCAATCGGCAAACTCATCTCCATAGAGAGTCCGTGAAGTATTTTCAAGGTTGACTAGCGTGTAATAATCAACAGCATTTGGATCTGTTGGAACCTCAACACCAAGCTGTCTATAAAGTGCTGCATCGCGTTCACGAACAACAGATTTAACAGCTTTTTTATAGCTTTGGCGTGAGTCCATCATATTAAACAAGGCAAATAAAACCATTTGAACTTGCTGTGGGGTAGATAGACCAGCGGTATGGTTCAAAGCAACATTTCGGCTGTCTGCAACTAAGCGGTCAATAAACTTAATACTTGCTGGGTCAGTAGTTAAAGATGAATAGCGTTCTTCAAGCTCTTTCTTCTCTTTTTTCGATAAGTTCGCAATTTGTTTATCAAGCACATTGTTATTTGAAAGTGCAATGACACCAAGTCGCCAACCAGTCGCACCAAAGTATTTAGAGAACGAATAAACCAGAATCGTATTATCAGGGCAGATCGCAAAAAGTGATTTGAAGTTATCGGCAAACGTACCGTAAACGTCATCGGTCAAAATGATCAGATCAGGGCGTTTTTTGACGATATCAGCCAAAATCGCAAGACCTTCATCACTCATTTTTACTGATGGCGGGTTACTTGGGTTGACTAAAAAGAACGCTTTAATAGACGGATCTTCTAACTTTCTAAGCTCCGACTCTGGATATTGCCAGTCGAGTTTAGGGTCTGCCGCAATTAATACTTCTTCAAGCTGGTAATCATTGAGTTTTGGAATCTCAAGATATGGCGTGAAAATAGGGCTACCAATGGCAATACGGTCACCATTTTTTATAATTTTATTTTCTTTTAATGAGTTAAAAATATAGGCCATTGCGGCTGTTCCGCCTTCAACAGCAAACAAATCTAAGTCTCTTTTTTGCATGCCTTGTACGCCCATTTCTCTTAAGACGTACTCTTTAATAATCGTTTCACTCACTCTGAGCATTCGGTCTGGAACTGGGTAGTTACACCCTAAAATCCCTTCAACCATTTCAAGTAAAAAAAGATCTGGATCTAAGCCTAACTGGTCACGTACATAAGACACGGCTTTACCTAAAAAGACCACACCGGGTTTGTCACGGTTTTCCAAAATGAAGTTATCAAAACGTGACTGGAGTCCAACGGGGCGCGGGAAGCCACCTAAGCCTTCTGGCATATAGGAAAATGAAAATTCGGATTCGGTCGCAGAAAACAGACCCAGTTGAAAGAATGCTCTACGTGGAATAGTCGCAAGAAAGTTCGGATTACCACGCCCAGCATTTAACATCATTCGGTCAGTTCTGCTTTGAGCTAATTCTATTAAATTATCTTTAAGTTCAAATGGGCTGAGTTTTGCGTATTTAGAATAATCGACTTTCCCCATGGGACGTCTCCTTAATTATAGTGAGATGAATAAAATTTCTAATTCAATGTATAAAATCAGGCCAAGCCTATGATCAGTGGTCCGAGCAAGGTTAAGAACACATTTGCTAGGGCATAGGTAATTGCAAATGGAACGGTCGGAATCGAGTTTCCTGCTTTGTCTAAAATTGCACCAAATGCAGGGTTTGCACTGCGTGAACCAGATAGTGCCCCTGCCATTACTGCAACGTTGTCATAACGCAGAACATAACGAGCAAAGAGCATGGAAAGTAGGAGAGGAACCAGTGTTACCACAACTCCAATCATAAAGAGTGAAAGACCACTTTCTTTAATGGTTTGAATAGCTTGTAAACCTGATTGTAAGCCGACGGCAGCAACGAAGCCTGCAAGACCCAAATCTTTAAGAAGCTGTGAAGCTGCTAAAGGCATATTGCCATGCACTTGATTTCTGCTTCGAATCCAACCAAACAGAAGACCTGATAGTAAAGCACCGCCACCGGCACCAAGAGTTAATGGCACATCACCTAAACGAATCACAAAAAGACCAATCACTAAGCCAACCACAAGGCCTGCACCATGGAAAATCCAGTCCGTTTTTAAACTTTCAGGTAGGGCTTTACCTGCTTCTTTCACCAAGCGCTCGAGGTCGCTTTTTGTTCCGTATACGGTGACCACATCGCCTTGGCGTAAAACAGTATCGTCACTTAAAGGTTGTGTCTCATCGTTACGCTTAATTGCAAGTACATAAATACCGTGCTTTAAATACGCAGGCGTATTGGCCTTAATGTCTCCTAAGGTACGGTTGAGATATTTGGAATTTCTTAGGATGACATCGCTGGTATCCATAATCATTTCCATACCTTGCGATGACTGTAATTCGCTACCGATTTGCTCGGCAACTGAAACTACATTGGCACGGCGACCAACCAGTAAAATGACATCGTCTGTTTGTAAAGTTAGTTCAGGAGCAACATCAATAAACTGATCTTTACGTTTTAACCGTTCAATCGTAATACTCGGCTCTTTTGCTTCAATTTCCGCAATAGTTTGTCCATTGGCTTGTTTAACTTTATAAATACGGCCAACAATTTCAGGCATTGCCAGTTCTTGACCTGGGGCTAATTCAAAAGCACCTTTGAGTCGTTCACTCTGAGCTTTTAAAGCATCGTCGTGAATTTCTTTACCCATAAATTTAGGCAAGATGTTCACACAGACAATAATTGCTCCCAATGAACCGAAAATGTAAGTGACTGCATAGCCAATCGCGACATTTGCTTGAAGTCTTTGAATTTCTGCAAGTGGGAGATCGAGTCTAGAAATTGCATCTCCCGCAGTCCCAATAATCGCTGATTGAGTCATGCCACCCGCAGCGAGACCCGCAGCCAAACCTTTATCGAGATGAAAAATTTTAGCCATCACTAAAACAGTGACTAAACCACACACTGCCATGAATACTGCTAATAAAATTTCTTTTATTGACTGTGGACCCAGTGATTTAAAAAACTGAGGGCCACTTTCAAAGCCTACTGCGTAAATGAAGAGAGCAAATAAAATTGCTTTAACGCCGTTATCGACAGGTACGCCAATAAGGCTTAAAACAACTGCGACGAGTAAGGAGCCTGCGACTCCACCAAACTGAAATTTTCCAAACTGGAATTGTCCAATCCAGAAGCCGATTGCGAGTGATAAGAACAATAATATTTCGGGGCTGTGCTTTAAAACACCTTGTAACCATTCAATCATTTTGATCTCACTTTTATTATTAGCTCTATCTTTAATATATAAATTTATTTATTTTTCATTTTTAAAATACAGTATGAAAATTACTTAAGCAAACGTTCAGGTTTAGTGGTTTTCTTAAGTTTAATTATAAAAAATAATGTGCTTAAAATACGTGTGAACTAAGGTCTGGTGGTAATTCTGAGTGTTTAAATCAACTATTAATTTTTTAATGAAAGGTAAAATTTATTTACAATAATATAAAGAATATTTTATGAGATTAAAGCGTCTTGCTTATATCTAATCTTGAAAATAGATTTTTAATATATTGATATTTAAATAATTAATTTTTAATTGCTAGACTGGTCTTAATTTTTATATAAATTAAAAAATAATCTACTTAAAATTAATTTTTTGATAATTATGTCGCATAAATTAATTTTTAATATATTTAAATTAATCTTCATAATTACATTTATTTTAAAGAAAAATATAAGATTTGAAATTGCCGTTCTTAAATGGAATGTATATTTGAATATAAAAGTTATTAGTGTTTTGGTTTTATATTCTAATTAAAATTATCATATTAAAAAGAGAGGGTTAAGGATTTATAACCTTGAGAGTACTCTATGAGTGCTCATATTTTTAAGTAAATCTCTGTCCGCGTGTATAACCAACACGCTATTCTTTTGTACTGTTTTCCCAATGACTCACATGCCGTACTGTTCAGAAATGCTAAATTTCTGATGATTCTGTGCTGTCACATGCTGATCTCAGATATTTTGGTCATAAAACTGTACTATCTCAGCTTAAGCCTTTGACTTTTAGGTTCTATTTTAATTTGGCCACAGAATTTGTACAGATTATTCAGCAGTTTCAATAATATATTGAACAGTACACGGTAATTTTCATCTCAAAATTTATGATGACTTGGATAGTTTTTCGATTGATTTATATTTTAATTTACCTTAGTAATAAAAAGAGTTTTGTGTGACACAGTTAAAACTATAAATCTCAGAGTATAACTATGAAGCTTAAAGAATTAGCAGGTTGTGAGGAATGCGATACTGTCTATCGTAGAACACCGCTTGCTTATGGGAAAAGAGCTTATTGCTTATGCTGCGGTGCTGAACTCTATCGGCACACCAAACCTTTTTCGACACTGTTGGCTTTAATCTTAACGGCGTTGATCGTATTTATTATTGCTAATAGCTTTCCTATCGTAAAAATTGAATTGCAGGGCAACATCTCTGAAACCACTTTACTGGGTGCGGTCTGGGTGATGTTCCATTATGATCGGGCTTTTGTTGGCATTCTTATTTTAATCACCACTTTTATTGTGCCACTTTCCTATCTGTTATTACTTTCCTATGTGTTGGGCACAGTAAGCGTATTGAAGAAAAGACCCACATTTTTAGTATTTGCCTTACGTACACTTTATTTTATGAGAGTGTGGGGAATGGTTGAGGTGTTCTTAATTGGAATCTTGGTCACGCTTGTGAAGTTAATGGGAATGGTGTTGGTGATTCCCGAGATTGCGTTATGGGCATTTGCGATTTTAAGTGTATTGTTGGTTTATATTACTTCCATAAAGGTGAGTGATATATGGAACGAAATTGATAGGTCACTGCCATGAAAACGATAAAAAATGTGACCCAAACACAAAGCTCGCAGCAAGGGGCAATGCTTAAGCAATACCCAAGAGCCAAAGATCTCTCATTAATTGTGTGTCACTGCTGTGGCGTCGTAAATTCTGCTCAAAATGAAAAGAGACGACTCAACCAAAGCCATCAGGTGTTACGTTGTATTCGTTGTAATAGCGTTCTGCATTCACGTAAACCAGCGAGTTTAAATCGAACTTTTGCCTTAGTAGTAGCTGCGACTATTCTCTATATTCCAGCCAATGTGCTTCCAATGACGGTGACTGATTCACTGTTGGGTAGCCAGCAAGATACCATCATGAGTGGGGTCATTTACTTTTGGCAAAGTGGAGACTATCTGGTTTCAGTGGTCATTTTCATGGCCAGTATTTTTATTCCCATGTTGAAGCTACTGATTTTGTATTTTTTATTGGTGGCGGTATATCTTCAACAATCGTCAGCTTGGAAGTTTTTACCTGAGCAATGCGTTAAATTATATCGAGTTGTCGAGTTTATTGGCCGTTGGTCAATGATTGACGTATTTGTGGTGGCACTCTTAACAGCACTCATTCAGATTCAATCGCTTGCTACGATTTTAGCAGGGCCGGGTTCGATCGCTTTTGGTGCGGTTGTGGTGTTAACCATGTTTGCATCGTTAAGTTTTGACCCACGACTTATTTGGGATAACTTCTACGCATCTCAAAATACAAATAAGCCTTTTTCTTTTGCCTCAAACAAAACCAAGATTATTCAGGCAGAACACCCGCCGTTGAATAATGATTCCATTAATCCCAGTCAATAAAAGAACAATGAGTATGTCTGAAAATGAAATAACCCCTGGTAACTCAGATCGTCGTGATCCAGATGTTGAACTGGATAGCATGAATGATTTGCCAGAACCCCAAGAAAAGAAAAGTCGGTGGAAGCCTCTTTTAATTTGGCTCATTCCATTGATTGCTCTTTTAATCGCGCTTTCATTAGCGATAAAAGCGCTCTTGTCTCACGGCCCGACCATTGACGTGTCTTTTAGGACGGCTGAGGGATTGGTCGCAGGTAAAACAACGGTCCGTTATAAACAGGTGGATATTGGTGTAGTACGCCAGATTGATCTTTCAGAAGACCGTTCACACGTGATTGCCAGAATTGATTTGCGTAAAGATGCCAGTAACTTTGCCGCAAAAGATTCACGGTTTTGGGTTGTGCGACCACGTATTGGGACGAGTGGGGTTTCAGGAATAGACACATTATTGTCAGGTTCATATATTGAAGTGGATGGTGGCAAGTCGGAAGAGAAAAAGCTTGAATTTACTGGCTTAGAGGTACCACCAGTGATTACTTCCGATGTACCGGGCAAAGAATTTTTCTTAAATGCAGATGATTTGGGATCTTTAGATGTCGGTTCTCCAATTTATTATCGTCGAATTAATGTGGGCCAAATTACAGCCTATAAATTGTCTAATGACGGTAAAACTGTAGAGCTGCAAACTTTTATCCGTGCACCGTATGACAAGTTTGTTACCACGGATGCACGTTTTTGGCAGGCGAGTGGTATCGATGTGAGCCTGAATGCTTCAGGATTTAGTTTAGATACTCAATCGCTGGCAAGTATTGTCGCGGGCGGTATTGCTTTTGGAATCCCTGAAAGCTCTCGTGCTACTACAGCGGCAAATCATAGTCGCTTTAATCTATGGGACTCGAAATCTGAGGCATTAAAAGACCCTGACGGGCAACCTCGCGGTGTGATTATGTACTTTGATCATTCTTTACGTGGGCTGTCTGTTGGCGCGCCAATTGATTTCATGGGCATTGAAATTGGTAATGTTAAATCGATTAATGCAGAGTTTTATAACAACTATAAGCAGATTCGCATGCGTGTTGAGGCGGTCATCTATCCGTCACGCGTTGAGAATGGACAGGCACTCAATCCAAATAGCAATATTTTCAAAGATTTTGTTGAACATGGATGGCGTGCTCAAATGAGAACAGGCAACCTTCTCACGGGTCAAAACTATATTGCCCTAGATAAGTTCCCTAAAGCTAAACCAGCCACATTGCAAATTTTGAGTGATGACCGTGTGGTGATTCCAACTACACCAACTGAACTGAGTGGCTTACAAGCACAAGTTTCTCAGATTGCTGACAAGTTAACTAAATTCCCGTTAGTTGAGATTGGGCAAGATGTACGTAAAACGCTCAACAATATGAACACAGCCATTGAGTCTACCGACAAACTGGTTAAACAGTTAGATGGAAAAGTTGCACCTGGTTTACAAGCAACCTTAGACGATGTTCGTAAAACTGTAAGATCGTCAGAGTCTATTTTGTCGAGCGATGCGCCGTTACAACAAGACGTACGTAAAGCATTGCAGCAAATGACACGTGCGGCTGCTTCATTACAGTTAATGGCAGACTATATTGAGCAACATCCTGAATCAATTATTCGTGGTAAAACACCAGAGACCGATGATGAAAAATAAAAACACTCTATCTTTTCAACATCCTAAAGCAGCCAAATGGCTGCTTGGGAGCGGCCTGTTTTTAACGGCAGTTGCCATGACGGCATGTTCGAGTTCGCCAACGCCAAATTATTATACAATGTCCCCTAAAATTACTGCGGCTACAAAATCAACTGTGCAGGTGATTGAGGTATTACCCGTCGGGATTCCAGACCGATTGGACCGAGCGCCTTTGGTGCTTCAAGACAGTAGTGGTAAGTCTACGGTGTTAAATAATGAACGCTGGACATCAACCATGGGGACGCAATTACGCGATACTTTGTCGGCGGGTTTACAGCAAAAATTAGGGGCAATTGACAGTTATAGCAGTGGGCTAGCTGGAAACAATCAGCCTTTATATCGAGTTTCTACAGACTTTTCTCATTTTGATATTGTAGATAAAAGCTATATTAATATTGCGGTTTCTTGGGTGGTGAAGCGTCAAATACCGCCCACTCAATTAGAATCAAATAATGCAAAAGTCATCACGAATGCAGGATCTCAGCTCAATTGTCGAATTGCTTTTAAGCAGCCGATTGATCAAAAAACTAAAAAGATGGATGCGATTGTGAGTGCTTCAAGTGAAGCAATGACTCAAATCATTAATACGGTTTCTTCTTCAATTGTTGCATTAGATTCAAACAAGAAATCGGTTATTAGCAATGGTGTTTGTTCATAAAACCAAGCGCTTTTAACCAACCCCTTTATTTGTGCACAACAGATAAAGGGGTTTTTTATTTTAATTGCCTCGATAGGTTGAGTAACCGTAAGGGCTAAGTAGTAACGGAATATGGTAGTGGTTTACGCTTCCATCAACTTTAAAAATTACAGGAACCTCGGCAAAAAAAGTTTGTTGTTTGTTCTTTTTAAACCAGTCTTCTGTTTTAAAAGTAACTTTATAAATACCTTGCTCTAGTTTTTTATTTTCTGGATAGAGTGCAGTAATACGACCATTTGAATCTGTCACTTGCTGGTTGAGCTTAACCCATTGGTTATTGGTGTTTTTCTCTAAAACGACTTCAACCTGAGAAGAGGGTAAACCCGTTTCTAGATTTAACACGTGCACACTTAGCGGATTAGTTTGTGCAAATGTAGCCGAAGCTATAAATAACGAAGATAAAGCAATAAATGATTTAGTCATGATGAACTCCTTATGAATGAAAAACGGTTTCAATGGCTTTGCTTGCACATTGATTGTCATTTTGTGCGCCGCCAGCACCTGCAATCCCAATGGCTCCGATCACTTGGTTCTCAAAACGAACAGGTACGCCACCGCCTAACAAAAGTAAATTTGCTACGGTAGTTAAATTTTTTGCATCGGGGTTCTGGTTACTGTTTTGGCTTAAAACTAAGGTGGATGTTTTGGTAGATAACGCGGTATAGGCTTTTTTCTCGGCAGCCATTAAATTATGCGGACCCACCAGCTCATGCCGTTCGGCAGTTAATGGATTACCGCCACGATCTACAATAACAACCGCAATATTTTGGTTTAGTTTTTTACATGCCTCTTTCGCACTGTCGGCTAACAGGTGGGCAGTTTTGAGATCTAATGAATAAACTTGATTCAAAGCAGGGGGCTGTGCAAAAGTACTATTACCAAATAGCACGGCTGCTAACATCAGCCAGTTCAATTTTTTCATAATGATTGCCTCTAAGTCGCTTTGAAAATCTTAAACAAATTGCTTAATTTCAAGCATGACAATCACATTACAAAGTTGTCATCTTTCAAATGAGTCTCTACAAAATGCGTATCCTTATTATTGAAGACGAGATCAAGATCGCCACTTATTTGGTCAAAGGATTAAAAGAGTCTGGATATCAAGCGGAGTGTGTTCACTTAGGGCTGCAAGGTTTGGAAATGCTAAAGAGAGATCAATATGACTTGCTTATTCTTGACGTCATGTTGCCGGACATAGACGGCTGGAGCGTATTACAGGTCCTACGCCAGTTTTCAAAAATTCCGGTGATTTTCTTAACGGCAAAAGATCAGGTCATAGATAGAGTGAAAGGGTTAGAGTTGGGTGCAGATGATTACTTGGCTAAGCCTTTTTCCTATATTGAACTATTGGCACGCATTAAAAGCCTGTTAAGACGACAGCAATATCTGCAAGAAAACGAGCTGTCTATTAGTGATTTAAAGATGGATGTGGTTAGCCATAAAGTTTGGCGTAGTGGCAACTTAATTGAGCTGAGTAAAACCGAATTTAATTTGTTGCGTTATCTATTGCTCAACAAAGAGCAAATTGTGACACGCAGACAAATTGGTTCAGAAGTTTGGAATATTAACTTTGATACCGATACCAACTTTATTGACGTTGCGGTACGCCGTTTACGAAGCAAAATTGATGAAGGATATGAATTAAAACTCATTCATACCATACGTGGCTTGGGCTATAAAATTTCGGTTAGCTTATGAACTTTAAATTTCTACGTTCTCTTGAAGTCCGTATTACATTACTGGTCACGCTTTGTTCTGCCTTAATTTTATGTTCAGTCGGCTTTATGACCTATTTGGGTATTAACCAGATTTTATTAAAGCAGCAAGATAAAGCTTTAGCAGACAGAATTAACCGTTTGGAAATTTTGCTCCAAGATAGTGAAAATGTAGAGCAAATCATTGCGCGTCCTAAGCTATATCAAAACATGCTCGGAAACCAAGACAACTTGTTTCTGCTCATCCATAAAGACAAAACTTTAATTAATATCAATCCGCTCCACATTCAACTGCCTGAACTTGCACAGCGCGACAGTCTTCAATTTCAAGATTTAACTAACAACTCATATCCAACGCGCATTGCTTGGAAAACCATAAAAATTAATAACGAACCTTATCTGCTCATTGCAGGTAAACAGTGGTCGGAACGCATTAATATTCTTTTACCTTTTCAAGAAAGTCTCTTGATGTATGTGGTCGGGGGCGTGTTTGCAATCTTTGTGCTTTGCATTTTAGCGTGTCATTTTGGTTTACGGTCGCTACAACAGCTTCGCAAGCAAACTCATTCTATTAATGCAAATCAGCTACAGAACCGATTAAAACTCCCAAATTCACCTTTAGAAGTTGATCTGCTTTCAAAAGATATCAACCACATGCTTGAGCGTATTGAAAAGGGCTATACCCAGCTCAACCGTTTTTCTGAAGATATCGCTCATGAGTTCCGCACACCTTTAAATAATTTGATTGGGCAAACCGAGATTGCTTTAACTGGCGAACGTTCGGTTGAGCAATATGAAGATTTGCTGGTGTCTCATTTAGACGACTACCACAGATTAAAACGCATGATTGACAGTATGCTTTTCTTGGCAAGAGCCGATCAGAAAATGGTGCTTGTAAACAAACAGGAAATAAACCTCCAAGATGTTATAGATGGCCTATGCCAGATTTTTGAATATCAGGCCGAGGAACAAGACTGTCATTTTAGTTTTAACTTAGAAGCTCAAACCTTATTTGCAGATCCAGAGTTATTTCAAAGAGCTGTTTATAACCTGATTTTAAATGCGCTGGTTCACGGTGGTGACAAGCGAACTATTTATATCGCAACTAAACATAAAATGATTGAACATAGGCAATGGGTCAGTCTGACTGTGGTAACGGGAGGTGTTTTAATTGCTGAACATCAACTTGAGCATCTTTTTGAAAGATTCTACCAATGCCACTCAAGCCGAAGTGATGAGAATCAAACAGGTGGATTAGGTTTGTCGATTGTCGCTTCTATTATGGATCTACATCATGGCCTCTATCGAGTTTATAACACGGTCGAGGGTGTGTGCTTTGAGCTTGCTTTTCCAATTGCAGATGCTGCAAAGAAATACAATTAAATCCTTATTAATGTTCCTTAATTTTTAAAATTCACACTTTATTCACAGCCCTCTGACGTATGTTTAAACACATGAAATAAACAGAAGAGGGTAGTCATGAAATTATTATTTAAGTCACTGGTCATGAGCAGCAGCCTTGCAGCGGTGAGCTTAATGCTTCCTTTGAGCACTTACGCCGACACCAATACTAAACCTATCGCTGTTGATTCTATCGATATTAATAAATACGCGGGTAAGTGGTATGAAATTGCACATTTACCTATGTTTTTCCAGCGTAATTGTGTAGCCAATACAACTGCAAACTATTCTATTAACGCAGACAAAACCGTTGGTGTTTTAAATAGTTGTACGAATAAAAATGGAGAAACGATCTCATCAGAAGGAGTTGCTTATCCGCAAAATGAAGGCAACAGTAAATTAAAGGTGAGCTTTCTACCTTCTGGCCTTAGATGGATTCCTTTTACAAAAGGCGATTACTGGGTTTTAAGAGTTGACCCAAATTATCAAGTTGCTTTAGTGGGTGGCCCAAGCCAGAAATATTTATGGATTCTTTCTCGTAGTCCTCAAATTGATGAGGCGACATATCAATCTTATCTGCAAACCGCAAAAAGCTATGGCTACGACGTTTCTAAACTCGTTAAAACAACCCAGTCTAAATAGTAAAGTGCTGGTTGCATAGATGCTTATATTTATCTCGTAACCGAGTGAACTTCACATAAAATTCATTGCGCATTTTCTAAATTAGAACCAAAAGAAATGCTTTAGATCAGGAAGAATCAATGTCTAAATTTTTTCTGCGCTGGATCGATAGCTGGTCAGATTCAGAAAATGCGCAAGTGGGTGCTTCTAGCGAATATGTCATTGAAAAGAACATTCAATGGTTAAGAATTATTCCTTTTATTTTATTACATATCGCTTGTTTAGCAGCGTTTTGGGTGGGCGTATCTTGGTTCGCGGTTGTTTTCATGCTGGGTTTTTATTTTCTTCGCATGTTTGCAATTACTGCTTTTTTCCACCGCTATCTTTCGCATAAAACTTTTCAGACATCACGTATTGTTCAATTCATTTTTGTACTGATCGGAACCATGAGTGCGCAGCGAGGACCGTTATGGTGGGCAGCTCATCACCGTTATCACCATCACTTTACCGACACCGATCAGGACCCGCATTCAGCGAAAGCAGGCTTTTGGTATTCGCATGTAGGCTGGTTTTTAAATGAACAGAATTTTGCTACTCGAAAAAAAGTCATTAAAGACTGGTTGAAATATCCTGAGCTGATTTGGCTAGACCGATTTAGTTTGCCTATTGTGATTTTGACGGCCTTAGCAATTTATGGCCTAGGTTCTTGGCTTGCGCAACATTTTCCTGAGTTGGGCACCAATGGCTTACAACTTTTAGTGTGGGGATTTGTGATTTCCACTGTTCTATTAACACATGCAACCTTGTGTATTAATTCACTCGCTCATCGTTATGGCTCACGTGAGTTTAATACCCCAGATGATAGCCGTAATAATTTTCTACTTTCTTTAATTACCTTGGGTGAAGGATGGCACAACAACCATCACTTTTACGCAGGCAGTGTGCGACAAGGCTTTTATTGGTGGCAGATTGATATCACCTTTTATGTGCTCAAACTGATGTCTTTATTTGGTTTGGTGTGGGGACTAAAGCCAGTACCAGACAAGGTTTATCAATATAAAAAGATTAAAAACCTATCGATAGAAAAAATTGAAAACGGTGAAGTGTTATGAAAATTGCCATTATTGGTTCAGGTATATCTGGACTTTACGCAGCTTGGAGATTGTCAGAACAACACGAGGTCACTGTGTATGAAAAAAATAACTATTTTGGCGGTCATACTGACACTCACGAGCTAGAGATAGAAGGCACTAAAGTCGCGGTAGATAGTGGTTTTATTGTGTTTAACGCCTATAACTATCCGTTATTTACTGACATGCTTAAAAAATTAGACGTAGAAACTCAAAGCAGCGATATGAGTTTTTCGGTGAATAATCTGGTCAGTGGACTTCAATATAACCCTTCAAAAAAATGGTCGCTCTTTGCCCGTCCGCAGAACTTTTTAAACCGAAAATTTCTGCAAATGCTCTCAGATTTGCTGCGTTTTTATGATGACAATAAAGATATAGATGTGGCGGATATTGATCCAAATTTATCGATTGAAGAGTATTTGGACCTTCACAAATATAGTCATGAGTTCCGTTATGAGCATCTTTATCCGATGTGCGGTGCCTTATGGTCAGCTCCGGTTGAGCAGGTAGGCCAAATTCCATATCGATTTGTGGTGAGCTTTTTTCAGCATCACCGCATGTTACAGCTAAAAGAGCGGCCGCAATGGCAAACGGTTAAACATGGTTCGGCAAGCTATATTCGTGCTATTCAAAAGAATTGCCCATCCATTGAGTGGAAGTTTGCAGAAGTAAAAGCTGTGAGCCGTTCACTAGAAACAGTTTTGATCGAAACTTCAGAAGGACAAGCCCAATACGACTGGGTAATTTTTGCAAGCCACGCTGACGATAGCCTAAGTTTAATTAAAGATGCATCAGAGCTTGAACAAGAAATATTAAGCCAATTTGGTTATCAAGATAATCGAATGGTCGTCCATCGTGATCTTTCAATTATGCCTAAAAGCCGTTTGCAGTGGGCAAGCTGGCATGTGCATGTAACGCCAACATCTCAAGTTCAAAACGATGAGTCCGACATACATTATGGTTTTACCTACTGGATGAATAATTTGCAGAATTTATCCTGCGCTACTCAAATTTTTTCTACTTTAAATCCGAATATGAAAATCAAATCCGAAGACATCTTGGTTGAGCGGCAATATCGACATCCCGTATTTGATGCAAAAGCGATTAAAGCTCAATCTCGTTGGCACGAAATTAATGGGCAAAATCGTACTTCATTTTGTGGAGCATATTGGGGCTGGGGCTTTCATGAAGACGGCGCCCGCAGTGCTGCACGTGTTGTTGAGCAACTCTTAGCGTTATAAGAATAAATAAGGAGCTTTCAAATGTTATTAAATAAACTTGCTATCGCTCCTGCGCTTATTCGTCATCGGCGTTATAGCCCTAAACCGCATGAGTTTACATCGACCTTAAATTATTTATGGTTCGATCCAGATCAATTGGTTGATATCACAAAAGATTGTTCACTCTGGTCGACGGATCATTGGAATGTATTAAAGCTATCTAAAAATGATTTTTTAAACATGTATCACGGTTCTATAAGGGATAGAGTAGAGAAAGCGATACTACAAAATAATCACTTACATCTTCGGCCAGACTGGCAAATCCGAGTGTTGGCTTTGCCTCGTTGTTTAGGTTTTCGGTTTAATTCGGTCGTATTTTATTTTGTCTTAAATAAAGCCGGAAAACCGCTCTTTATTCTTAGTGAAATCACCAATACTCCGTGGAATGAACGAAAAGTCTATACACACGAATGTATAAAACAACAAGGTCAGGTAGGTGACTATCAAAGTTTCGATTTTAACTTTGAAAAATCATTTCATGTTTCGCCATTTATGCCCATGCAGTTGACTTACCGTTGGCGATTTAGTTTTTCAGATCAGCAGAATGTCATTCACATGCAGCTTTTTGAAGAGCAGAAACAAGTCTTTGATGCCACTATGCGTTTTGAGCTTGTGCCCATCACATTTCCTTCACAGCAATATCGATATGCTCTTATAAACAGCCTAGCGCCTTTTAAAATGTTGTTTTCAATATATTTAGAGGCATTTAAGTTGTGGCGAAAAAAAGTTCCATTTTATCGTCATCCTAAAAAGATCAAGGTAGATAAGACATGATAAAAACATTTCTTTATGGTGAAGATGACTCACTGCCGTTATTGCTCAAGAGTCTTCTCAAACTACGTCATGGACAGATCACTTTTCAGGGCGCGTGGAATGGGACGGTCGGTGAAGTTTCAGACTTACATGCTGTGATTGAAGTTCACAATCCTTTATTGATGGATCTCATTTTAAAAAATGGTGTTTTGGGAGCAGCAGAAGGCTACATCCGTGGTGACTGGAGCAGCGAGCACCTTGTCGAGTTGATTCAGATCTTGGCACGTAATCGAGCTGTATTGGACCAAATCAACCAGAATGTTATTGCTCAAGCGAGCCAGTTTTTTCTTAAAGCGTGGTATCAAAATCGAAAGAACTCTATAAGTGGTAGCCGTAAAAATATTGCCGAGCACTACGACTTAAGCAACGACTTTTTTAAATTATTTTTAGATCCGTCTTTAATGTATTCGAGCGCCGTTTTTGAAAATGAAAACATGACTCTCGAAGAAGCATCTGATTTAAAAAAAGAGATCATTTGTAAAAAGTTAGATTTAAAACCGCTAGATCATTTGGTTGAAATTGGAAGTGGGTGGGGTGGTTTTGCCATTTATGCAGCTCAACATTATGGCTGTAGAGTAACCACCATTACCATTTCACAAGCTCAATATGATGAAGCCATTACTCGTGTAAATGAAGCTGGCTTGGCACATCGAATTGATGTGCAACTTAAAGACTACCGTTTGCTCGAAGGTAAGTTCGATAAGCTGGTTTCAATTGAGATGGTTGAGGCGGTTGGTGCGCAATATTTATCGACATACTTTGATCAATGTAAAGCACTCTTAAAACCGAAAGGTTTGGCATTTATTCAAGCCATTACCATTGAAGATTTCCGATATAAAAAAGCATTAAATACAGTTGATTATATTAAGCGCTATATTTTCCCGGGTAGCTTCATTCCTAGCATAAGTGTATTAACTCAAACCGCCTCTGAGAGTGGTTTAAGGTTAAAACATTTAAATGATATTGGTTTAAGTTATGCACAAACACTTCATCACTGGCGAGCGCGTTTTTTAGCAGCGCGGGAACAAGTATTGGCTCTAGGTTTTGATGAAAACTTCATTCGCATGTGGGATTTTTATTTATGTTATTGCGAAGGTGGTTTTAAAGAAGGCGTGATAAGCAATGTTCACTTGTTGTTTGAAAGTACCAGCTACTAAATCAAACAGCTCAAGTAAGGAGACTGCTCATGTTTTGGAATTTACTGATTCTAGATTTAATGATCATGTTGCTGAGCTGGCTACTTGCCACTCTAAATGGCAGAGCTGGAATTGTAGATGCTGCATGGAGTTTCTGTCTGGCAGTAAACATTATTGTGTCTTCTTTACTCATTTCAGTTGCCCCAGTTGAAGTGCGTCTTTTTATCGGTATTTTTAGCGGCTTATGGTTTTTAAGATTATTTTGGCACCTGTTAAGACGTTATCAATCTGAACAAAAAGAAGATGGACGTTACGCGAGCATGCGTAAAGCGATGGGTAAGTTTCAGCATATTGGCTTTTTATTATTTTTTATCTTTCAAACACTTTTAGTGCTTTTGTTCTTTTTGCCGATGTGGATGCTCCTCAATGTAGAGACAACTGAATGGAGTAGTGGATATAAAGTCGCTTTAGTAATTGCTGCTGTTATCATGGCAATTGCTTTCATTGGAGAGCAGCTCGCTGATCAGCAGTTATACCGATTTAAATTAAATCCAGATCATCATGGCAAAACGATGGATCAGGGTTTATGGCGTTATTCACGTCACCCCAATTATTTTTTTGAATGGTTACACTGGTTTGCCTATCCAATTATTGGTTTAGCAGCAGGCCAATATGTATTGTGGATTTATCCGTTACTGATGTGGCTATTTTTATATTACGTCACGGGTATTCCATTTAGTGAAAAACAAGCAATTAAAAGTCGCGGTCAAAATTATCTTGATTATCAACAAAAAACATCAATGTTTATTCCGCGAAAACCCAAAAAATAGGTGCGCATATGGATTTTATTGTTCATCAGTCTTTGAAAATTGTTGAAAGTGGTGTGATTCCAGATCATGCAATTCGAGCTGCAATTCGTGCTTTAAGTAAAAAGCGCTTAATCCAAGAAGGCCGTTATGACCCTGAGCAAGGAGCGCAGCGCTACATGAATGTGCTTAATATGCTGAAGAAGAGCGAAATCGCGGTTGAAACGGATAAGGCAAACGAGCAGCACTATGAATTGCCGACCGAGTTTTTTCAGGCGGTGCTTGGAAAAAGACTCAAATATAGTGCGTGTTATTTTCCGACTAAAACAACAACTTTAGATCAGGCAGAAGAGTTGGCTCTTCAGCTTTATTGTGAAAGAGCACAACTTAAAAACGGTCAACAGATTTTAGAGTTAGGCTGTGGTTGGGGCTCTTTAACTTTGTGGATGGCAGAAAACTATCCAGGCTCACAGATTACGGCTGTTTCAAATTCTGCAACTCAGAAAAAGCATATTCTTCGGCAAGCAGAATTGAGAGGTTTAACCAATGTTGAAGTGCTTACCTGTGATGTGAATGTACTTGACTTAGACCAAGACAAGTTTGATCGTGTTGTATCGGTCGAAATGTTTGAACACGTTCGTAATTACCAACGTCTTTTTGAAAAAATTCAGGGCTGGTTAAAAGCAGACGGCTTACTTTGGTGTCATATTTTTTGCCATCGCTTTTTACATTATCCTTTTGAAGTAAAATCAGATTATGATTGGATGTCCAAGTATTTCTTTACTGGCGGTTTAATGCCTTCGACTTCGACTTTTTTGCATTTTCAAGAGCATTTAGAGTTGGCTCAACAGTGGCAGTGGTCGGGTGAGCACTATATGAGAACGGCAAATGCTTGGCTTGATAACATGGATAACCAAGAAGTCGAACTGAAGCCCCTGTTTAAAAAAATCTATGGAAAAGATGCCAATATTTGGTGGCAACGCTGGCGTATTTTCTTCATGGCTTGTGCTGAGTTATTTGGTTTTGAGCAAGGTCAAGAATGGGTCATTGGTCACTTTTTATTTAAAAAGCGATCATAGTAATTTCTATAGCCTATCCCGGCGATAAAGATATGATAAAAACTCGACATGATGGCAAAGCGAGTCATCCATTAGCCCAAATGTTCAATCGATATTACTGGTTGCAGATTGGTCTGATTGCATTATCGATCGTGGTCGGGTTGGCTTGTAGTGCTTGGGTGATTAAGGGCTCTTTACTTAAAACCGCTTTAGAACAGGAAATGGAGCATTACTGGTTACGCATAGAACGTAATCCAAATGCTGATTTACCAGATACTAAAAATTTATATGGATATCGGTGGAATACACAGGCCGCGCCTCAACCTTTTCGGGGCATGCATTTAGAGAGTGGCGTGCACCGAGTATTCGTTGATGGTAAAGAACGAATGACGGTCTATGGTGAGCGTAATGGTCAGCATGTTCTATTGGTATTTGGCGAAAGCAATGTTAATAAGCTGATCTGGTTATTTGGTCTTGCTCCACTGATGTTCAGCTTATCTGTTCTATATAGCTTTTTGTGGTGGTCAAACCGAAGAGCAAGACGCTATTTTTCCCCAATTACGCGCTTAGCGAACGCTTTAGAAAATATTGATTGGGCACATCAAGATACTCAGGCATCTCCTTTTAGAGATATTAATACCAATGGCAACATGGAAGCCGAATATCTCAAACAAGCTTTAGAAAAATATCATCAAGTTTTAAGTGATTTTATTCGACGTGAAAGAGAATTTACTGGAGATGTGAGCCATGAGTTACGCACTCCACTCACCATTTTGAAAGGTAATGTGCAACTTTGTCAGGCGAAATATGGAGACGATAAATCTTTAGTCCGTCTTCATAACACAATTGAAGACATGCAGTTGCTCGTTGATACCTTACTTGCGATTGCTCGGAATACGGTAAAAAGCTTGCCGTCTGAGAAAAATTTATTATCCAAAACGGTAAAAGATCTTGTTGAAAGTTTAGAAGCGGTGAGTGTAGGTAAAGGGATACAGATTAATATTCAACCTGACGTTTCTGAGCAGCCACGTTGGTTATATCCTTCGATGACTCAAATGGTTTTAGGTAATATTTTACGTAATGCGCTGAACTATTCTCAAGGCTCACAAATCGATATCATTCAACAAAAAAACAGTCTGATTATTGCAGATAATGGAATTGGAATTTCTTTACCTAACGATGTAAAGGTGCAAGAGCTCAGCGATTCACAACTTTCCTTAAAGGCTAAAGGCCATGGAATTGGCTTGCAATTGGTACAAAAGCTTTGCAAACAACTAGGATGGAGAGTGGAGCTGTTTGATCGACAATATTATTTAACCACTCATCCTGAACTCGATTTGGAGCCAACCACAGGCTTAATTGTTGTGGTCTATTTAAGTTAAGTCGCGGAATCTTCCAAAGCAATTTTTAAACCGACACCTGCCACTGTATGTAATAGTTTAGGGTCGAAAGGTTTATCAACCATTTTTCTTAGGTTATAGATATGACTGCGTAACGCATCACTTTCAGGCTCTTCATCACCCCATAATTCCATCATCAGTTCTTGCTTGGTTACCACTTTTGGAGACTGGCGCATCAAAATTTTTAATAGTTTAAATTGAATAGGGGGTAACTCGATATTATTTCCGGCACGAACCACGGTTTGAGTTGCGCTATCAAGAATTAAGTCGTGAATTTGAATTTTATGGTGAGTGACTTCACCAGCTGCTCTTTTTATTAATGCACGAATCCGCATCACTAATTCATTAAAATCAAAAGGTTTTACCAAATAATCATCTGTTCCAGCAGTAAAACCTTTAAGTTTGTCATCTAAAGTATCTCTTGCTGTGAGCATAAGAACGGGAATATCAACGCCTTGTTCGGTACGTAGCCAGTTACATAGGTCATAACCCGAGCCATCGGGTAAATTTATATCGAGCAACAAAAGATGATAATGCTGAGATTTGAGAAAAGTCCGTGCAGCATCTAAATTACGTGCATGATCGACAACATAACCATGCACTTCAAGAAATTCGCAGACCGTTGCTGCGAGTTCAAAATGGTCCTCAACCATGAGGATAAAGTGATTACCCATGAGATTTTATTAAGCCATTAATTTAATAATTGTTGTTTTAATTTAGCATTAAACGGTTCGCTACCAAACCAGATTTTAAAATATTGATTTGCATTCGGATTGTTCAAAGAGCCGAGTAGCTTCTGGTTTAATTTCAGTTCTAGTTTTTGATTTTCATGTTGATAATAGAGACTATAAAGATCTCCACTCTTAATTGGCCTATATAGTTCATTAATATGATTAAGCGGAGATTTAGCATCAAAGCCGCTAACATTTTTCTTCAAAAAGTGGGTGGCTGCGCGTTTAAATGCCCACTCGGGAATATCGCGGTTATAGCTAAAGTCCATTTTGATGCTTTGGTTCTGCCAATTTTTTAGGCAATCTTCAGCAAAGTAACTGACATTTCCCACTTTCTTGCTCGTCACCATTAAAGGCGCTGAACTGCATTTTTTTAGTTCAGCCGCATTCGCTTGAGATACGATTAAGATTCCCAGAAATATCAAGATTCGACTTTTTTGAACGGCAATATCCATTTATATACTCCTCCAAATATGGGTAAAGAACGGTAGAGGCCATTCGCTGGATCCCAATAATCTTGCTGGAAAATAATTTTTTGTTGTTCATTAATCTTAATCTGACTAATTCCATAAGAAGCCATCGTTTTTGAACGACCTAGCATTTTAAAGTCATAGGACATGTACCAATGAATGTAGGCTGTATCTTGGTGATGAGTTGCACTAATGAGTTTTACAGTGACATTACTCACTCGGTCATTCATGCCTTCAAAATGCTGAATCAGATCTTTCTTTTGAGAGAACTGTGAGAGTGTATCGTTGATATAGAGCTGATCAGCGTAAAGATTGCTAGCATTATTTACAAAAGAAGGAGTACCGAGCGTATTAAATGCAGCGACAAAACGATTGCCGACATCTAGCGCCTGTTGATCATCTAATTCTATACCAGTAATTTTTTGTTCAGCTTTGCCATAGTCACCTGAGTAACTAGGCACACTTTTACACGCCGTTAAACCTACCAAAGTAATCAACCCTAGGGCTGTAGTTATAATTTTCATGTCGATATCCAAGCCAACTTTATAAGATCAAATTAAAGAGCTGGTCGTGAATTTTGCGTGAATTCTTATGTTTTATGATTTGGGATTTAATGCTGGTTTCTTTGAGGCAAATAGATCTTCACTAACTTAAAGTTTTTTATAGTAATGCTTTATTTTTTATCAAAGAAATTACAGATCTTTTTTGAAAAAGATAACATCCATATTCATGTAACTAGATGAATTTGTTTTTTCAAAACCAAGTTTATTTAATAGGTTGTGGGCAGGTAAATTATCTTTTTCTGAAAAAGCGATCACATGCTTAAATTTTCGACTTTGCATGTCTTCTAGTAACTTAAGTGAAGCTTCAACAATATAACCTTTATTTCGCTCAGTTTTAATAAGTCTAAAACCTAGTTCAGCTTCTGTCTTGCTATCAACCTCACAAGTTTCAAAACCACAATAACCAATAATTTTATGGGTATCTTTTAAAACGATAGCCATCTTGCCAAAATTATGATTTTTATAGTGCTCCAAAATTTCTAAAAAACGATCAGTTGCTGCCTCAGTTGATAAGGCACCATGAGGTGAAAAAGCCATAAAATCTTTGTCTTGAAACATCTCCAACATAATAGGTAAGTTTTCTTCAAGGAATGGCCGTAAAATTAAACGTTCTGTTTCTAACATAGAGTTCTTATTAAATAGTTTAAAAAATTATAGCTTATAAGATGAATAATAATTCAATAAAGAAAGCAATTTTATTCTAGCTGCGCTTTACCCATAAGAGATATAGATAAATTTTACATAAATAGAAGGATTCAATAATGAAAACAATCGGCTTATTAGGCGGAATGAGTTGGGAATCTACAGCGCTTTATTATCAACAAATCAATAAAATGGTTCATTGTAAATTAGGAAAATTGCACTCTGCTAAGGTCATTATTAATAGTGTCGATTTTGAAGAAATAGCAGCCTTGCAAGCGAAGGCTTTATGGCAAGAAGCTGGCGCATATTTAGCTGAGCAAGCGCTAAATTTAGAAAAAGCAGGGGCAGATTGTATTTTGGTGTGTACTAACACCATGCATAAAATTGCTGCGCAGATTGAAGATTCAATTTCGATTCCTTTCTTACACATTGCTGATGCAACGGCAAAAGAAATTTTGAGTCAAAATATTGGTAAAGTTGCACTGTTAGGAACAGCTTTTACAATGGAGCAAGATTTTTATAAAGCTCGATTGCAGGATTATGGAATTGATGTTGTTATTCCAAATGAAGCCGACCGAAAGACAGTTCATCGCATTATTTATGAAGAACTTTGTTTAGGCGTGATTAACCCTGATTCACAGCAAAAGTATATCGCTATTGTAGAAAGACTTATAGCTGAAGGCGCACAAGGCATTATCTTGGGTTGTACTGAAATTTGTATGTTAATTGGTGAGCTTAAATTCTCGGTTCCTTTATTTGATACTACGACCATTCACGCCAAAGAGGCGGTGAGTTTTAGCTTGAATGAAAATAAAAATTCTCATAGCACCAATTTAAATATATCTGCTGTAATTGCTGGGAATACTCTTTAGCAATATTTCGAATATCCTTTGTCATTAAACGTTAAGCTTGTGTCGTCAAATGTAAAGTGGCCCATATCCTAACTGTTGTAATTTTGGTTATTGCTTTTATAGGCACTCAATAAAAAACCAAAATATGGAATAGGACATGACGTTGACGAAAGCTATACGTTTCTATGGAACAGGAACGCCAGAAGTATTGCGCTATGAAGATGTAGAAGTAGGAGATCCAAAAGCTGGAGAAGTACGCCTACGTCATGTGGCAGTCGGTTTAAATTATGCCGATACATATTTTCGTAATGGAACCTATCAAATTCCAATGCCTAATGGCATGGGCGTCGAAGCTTCAGGCGTAATCGAAGCTTTGGGCGAAGGAGTGACTCAGCTTAAAGTCGGTGATCGAGTTACTTATACAGGTTTTTTAAATACCTTAGGTGCATATAGTACGCACCGTCTAATTCCAGCAAATGCTTTAATTAAATTACCTGAAGAAATTTCTTGTGAAACAGCGGCAGCCATGACCATGCGAGGGTTGACCGCTGCTTATTTAATGCGCCGTATTTATGACTTTAAAGCGGGCGATTCAATTTTATTACATGCAGCCGCAGGTGGTGTTGGGCTGATCGTTTCTCAATGGGCTAAATTACTTGGCTTGACTGTTATTGGTACCACATCTTCAGAAGAAAAAGCTGCCGTAGCGCGAGCTCATGGTTGTGATCATGTCATTAACTACAGTCATGAAAATGTTGCTGAGCGTGTACGTGAGTTAACAGGCGGCGTGGGTGTAAATGTCGTTTTCGATAGTGTTGGCCAAGCCACTTTTATGAGTTCATTAGACTCGCTCAAACGCCGTGGTTTGTTGGTTTGTGTAGGAACAGCGTCTGGTCCAATCCCTGCTTTTGATCCGGTATTACTCGCCGTGAAAGGATCATTGTTTGTCACACGTCCAGCTTTAGCAGATTACATTGCAGATCCTGCCGAGAAGAAAGAACTGGCAAATGAATTATTTGATCATGTTCGGCATGGACGAATCAAAATTGAAATTAATCAGCGCTATGAGTTAAAGGATGCCGTGCAAGCTCATCGTGATTTGGAAGCACGTAAAACAATAGGTTCATCAATCTTTGTAATTTGAAGGGATTTCTTATGCAAATTGAACAGTTAACTTGCAATATTGGTGCAGAGCTCAGTGGCGTCAAACTTGCTGATGCGATTTATGATGATGGATTATTTGCTGAAATTCGCACACAACTACTTAAACATCGTGTGTTGTTTTTACGAGATCAGCACTTAACTCGTCAGGATCATGTCGCATTTGCAGAAAAATTTGGACAGTTAGAAGATCATCCTGCGGTAGGCAGCCATCCTGATCATCCGGGTTTGGTGCAGATTTATAAACATCCGGAAAGTCCTGTCGATCGTTATGAAAATGCTTGGCACAGCGATGCAAGCTGGCGCAAGGTTCCACCGATGGGATGTGTGTTGCATTGTGTTGAATGCCCACCTGTAGGTGGTGACACCATGTGGACGAATATGGTCATGGCCTATGAGTCTTTACCCGACGATATTAAGGATAAGATTGCTGACTTACGTGCCTACCACAGCATAGAAGCGAGTTTTGGTGCGGCTATGCCACTTGAAAAACGCTTGGACTTAAAAGCAAAGTTTCCCGATGCTGAGCACCCTGTGGTACGTACTCATCCTGAAACGGGAGAGAAAATTTTATACGTCAACGCGTTCACAACTCACTTCAGTAACTATCACACCAAAGACCGAGTCAGATTTGGACAAGATGCCAATCCGGGCGCAGCTGAACTACTGCGTTACTTAATTTCTCAAGCCTATATTCCTGAGTTTCAAGTGCGTTGGCGTTGGAAGCCTAACAGCATTGCCATCTGGGATAACCGCAGCACACAACATTATGCAGTCATGGATTACCCACCTTGCCACCGAAAAATGGAGCGGGCCGGCATTATTGGTGACGCAACCTATTAAATCTATAGGTTAATAATTTTATCTAATTGAAAATTCTAAAAAATATATGAGGAGATGCACATGCAATTCTTTGACGACTCATTGCACCCGGAAAATATGGAAAAAGTGGTGATCACGGTTGCGCCGTATGGACCCGAATGGATGCCAGAAGACTTTCCCGAAGATATTCCAGTGACCATGGATGAGCAAATTCAAAAAGCGGTTGAGTGCTATGAAGCGGGCGCGACAGTGCTGCATTTACATGTCCGTGAGCTTGATGGCAAAGGCTCTAAACGCTTGTCAAAATTTAATGAGCTCATTGCAGGGGTTCGTGAAGCTGTGCCTGACATGATTATTCAGGTGGGTGGTTCGATTTCATTTGCACCAGAAAGTGAAGGTGAGGCAGCCCTATGGTTAAGTGATGATACCCGACATATGTTGGCAGAACTCACTCCAAAGCCCGATCAGGTCACGGTGGCAATTAACACCACACAAATGAATATTATGGAATTGCTCTATCCTGAATATTTAGAAGGGACTTCATTGGCACATCCAGCGACTCAGGCAGCATATGCAGAGATGACTGTGCCTGCAGGGCCTGCATGGGTTACCGAACATATTAAGCGCTTATGTAAAAACAATATTCAACCGCACTTTCAGTTAACAGGTATGCATGGGTTTGAGACGCTAGAACGTATGGTGCGTAAAGGGTTGTACATGGGGCCGTTAAACTTAACTTGGATTGGAATTGGCGGTGGTTTTGATGGTCCAAACCCATTTAATTTCTTTAATTTTATTCATCGCGTACCTGATGGATGTACTTTGACATCAGAATCTCTGCTCAAAAATGTATTACCTTTTAACACCATGTCGATGGCAATGGGTTTACATGCACGAGTGGGTAACGAAGACACGATCATTGATCATCACGGACGCCGTTTTTCATCTGTAGAGCAAATTAAGCAAACCGTTCGGATTGCCCATGAATTAGGCCGTGAAATTGCCTCAGGAAAAGAAGCCCGTGAAATTTATCGTATTGGGGTGCAATACAACAGTATTGAAGAAACTCTAATCGCAAATGGTATGGCACCCAACCGTAAAGCAGGGCAAAAAGGCGTGCCGCAGCGTAACTAATGTGACAAGGTCTAACGGAATTTAGACCTCAAATGTAGTGCAGCTTATTCACTTTGTTTTTAAAAGTGCGCTGCTGCACTAGCTAAATAGAAATTATAAAAAATACAAGGAGGTCGTATGAATACACATCAGTATTCAGATCAGATGAGCGATGTTGATACGTCAATCAGTATACCTCGTCGTTATGCATGGCTTGTTTTTGCTTTGACATTTGGTTTGCTCATTTCAGATTACATGTCAAGGCAAGTCTTAAACGCAGTCTTTCCTTTACTTAAAAATGAGTGGTTGCTCAGCGATAGCCAGTTAGGTTTGCTCAGTGGCATTGTCGCGTTAATGGTGGGTTTATTGACTCTGCCGTTATCTTTAATGGCAGACCATTTTGGGCGAGTGAAAAGCTTGGCTATTATGGCGGCTTTATGGAGTTTGGCGACTTTAGGATGTGCACTGGCTGAAAATTATGAGCAAATGTTTATTGCTCGTTTTATGGTTGGTGTGGGTGAAGCTGCTTATGGCAGCGTTGGAATTGCAGTGGTTGTGGCTGTTTTTCCACGAGAAATGCGCGCAACACTCGCCAGTGCTTTTATGGCGGGTGGCGTATTTGGTTCATTTTTGGGTGTAGCTTTAGGTGGTGTACTCGCACAGCACTTCGGGTGGCGTTGGGCATTTGGAGGCATTGCTTTATTTGGTCTCATTTTGGCTTTTCTATATCCAATTTTAGTGAAAGAAAACAGAATAAATGCAGCACCTCAAAATAAAATTCGTAGTAAAACCCAGCACATAAAAAGCCCTTTAAAAACTTTATATTCAAGTCGTTCAGTCATTGCCACTTACATTGGTAGTGGTCTGCAATTATTTGTTGGTGGCACAGTGATTGTCTGGATGCCGAGTTATCTCAATCGCTATTACGGCATGAGTACCGACAAAGCAGGCGTAATGGCAGCGATCATTTTGCTATGTAGTGCAGTAGGCACAATTCTATGCGGCATGTTGTGTGATTATTTGGGCCGTAACTGTCCAGATCGTAAGGTCAGTTTAGCGATTACATACTGCTTGCTCGGTTGTGTTCTTTTATCAATTGCTTTTGCTATGCCTGTGGGACGTAACCAGTTACTTCTCATCTGCCTCGGAATGTTTATTGCCCTAGGAACCAATGGGCCATCTAGTGCCATGGTGGCCAATCTCACACATAACTCAGTTCATGGCTCTGCATTTGCAACACTCACCTTAGCTAACAATTTTCTTGGTTTAGCTCTTGGTCCTTTAGTGGTTGGCAAAGTATCTGATGTGATTGGTTTACATAGCGCATTTCAACTCATGCCATTGGTCAGTATTGCAGCTGCAGCAGTATTTTTTTATGCCAAACGCCATTATCACAAAGATATCTCACGCTTTGAGCAGCAAGCAATAACTGAGCTTGAAAATCATTCAGGTAACCAAATACAAAAATGCGGGATGAATAACAAATGATGATTCGGCAATTACACATTGATGTATTTTTTGACTTTATTTGTCCTTGGTGTTTGATCGGAAAACGTCAGTTACTGATCGCTATAAATAGATTTTATCAGCTTCACCCCAAAGTCAAAGTTATCGTGCACTGGCGAGGTGTTCAGCTTATACCTGACTTAGCTGTTGAAGGTGTACCGTTTCAAACGTTTTATTTGAAACGGTTAGGTAGCTTGACAGCAGTTCGTATGAGACAAGAACAGGTCAATAAAGCTGCAAATAAAGTTGGGCTCAAGATCGATTTTGAGCAAATTAAACGAATGCCAAATACGGCCAAAGCTCATCGCTTATTTGATAAAGCTTTAAAGATAGGAACTCCTGAGCAGTGCAATGCGTTGTTAGAACAACTCTTTGCTGCATATTTTTATGATGGGTTAGACATCGGAAATACCACTACTTTATACAAAATCGCCAAACGCTGTGGTTTCCCGCGTGAACTGATCAAAGATTTGCTTATTCAAGATCATCAAGATTTTATCTCTGCAAGTACAGGAGGTAATGGCGTGCCTTACTTTATTTTTGATCGGGCTTCTGCCTTGGTGGGCGCGCAATCAGCAGATGCACTTTATCAAGCGATGCAAGAGGCAATGCTGGCACAAGGAGAGTTGATATGACCAACCGATTTCAAGTGCCTTTTGAAAAAATTCCAAATTCAGGTGAGCGGGCTTTTTTTAAAATTGGAGATAAAACTCTCGCACTATTTAACGTTGCGGCTCAATTTTATGCAATCGATGACAGTTGTCCTCATCAGGGCGCATCGCTATTTAGCGGACGTCTAGAAGGACGAGTGATTCAGTGCTGTGCCCATGGTCTACGTTTTGATTTAACAAATGGCTGTTTGGTTAATTCCTCTCAGCTCAAAGTTGCAACCTATCCCGTAGAAGTGATCGAGGACAAGGTATTTATTGTGATGGGCTGTGGGGAAAATCATGAGTAGTTTAGTTTTGAAAAATTTTTCCCAGCGTACAAGAGAATTAGCACCAGGTTTTGTGGTCAGTTCGGTCGTTGCAGCAGCTGCCTGTTTTTTATCAGAGCACTATGGCGCGCCAGTTATGCTATTTGCATTATTACTCGGCATGAGCGTGAATTTTTTAGCTGCTGAAAGTAAATGTAAGGCAGGTATCGAGTTTACTGCACGTAGTGTGCTCAGAATGGGTATCGCGTTACTCGGAATGCGTATAACTTTAGGACAAATTACCGCACTAGGTTGGCAACCAGTTGCGTTAGTTATCACTTTGGTTGTTGTCACAATTACAGTTTCTGTTATTGCCGCTAAAATTTTAGGCTTCCAAAAACTATTTGGCATGCTCACTGGTGGATCAACGGCAATCTGCGGTGCCTCAGCCGCACTGGCGCTATCCGCTGCTTTTCCAAATCATCCGCAAAAAGAAAAGGCGACTTTGTTTACCGTGATTGGCGTGTCGGCACTTTCAACCTTTGCAATGATTGTCTATCCGATGATTGCGAAGTGGCTAGAGCTATCTCCACAAGCGGCTGGTGTGTTTCTTGGTGCTACGATTCATGATGTGGCGCAAGTGGTCGGCGCTGGTTATAGCATGTCTACTCAAACTGGCGATACGGCGACTGTAGTTAAACTTATGCGTGTGGCCATGCTGCTTCCAGTAATCGTTTGTGCAGCCATGATTACCCGCATGCAAGGAGCAGATTCAACCGGAGAGCGACCACCATTACTGCCTTGGTTTGCCGTTGGCTTTCTACTACTCGCTTGTATTAACAGTACAGGATGGGTGCCAACGATGGTTCAAAATGGAATCAATGATTTATCGCGCTGGTTTTTAGTCATCGCAATAAGTGCTTTAGGAATGAAAACTCAGTTAAAAGAATTAGCATCTGTCGGCATTAAACCGATTCTTTTAATGATCGGCGAAAGCATCTTTTTAGTGGTATTGGTTCTTGGGCTTATGCGCTTGTGGTTTTAATTTCAAGAATTAGATTTTTAAGGAAGTTCTGGAGTAGTTTCCCAGCTTCCTTATACTTTAAATGACTTTATGGGGTGTCAAATAAAGAGAAATTAATTGAGCAGGGCTTTATTGTGACTACGCCACATATTTGGTGACATACCAAATTGGCTAATGAACCAACGGGTAAAAGAACTCGGCATTGAGTAACCTAAAATATCAGACACTTGAGCAAGTGAATAATTTAGATTTTTTAAATAACGAAATACGAGATCTTTGCGTACTTCATTCATTAAATCACTAAAACTCGTCTGAGCTTCTTCTAATCGACGTTGTAAAGTTCGTACATGAATACCATGTGTTTGAGCGACTTGATCAATAGTAGCGCGGCCCATTGGCAAAAGAAGATAAATACTTTTACGAATATCAAAAATCATGGTCGATTCATTGCTATTCTGCAAAATATCTAAATAACGTTGTGCATGGTTAGCCATAGCCAAATTTGCTTGAGGGTTTGTTGTATCAAGTTCGGCCGCAGTACAAACAATGCCATTAAAGTCACTACCAAACTCGAGCGCACAGCCAAAAATTCGCCGATGCAAAGTTAAATCACTAGGCGGGTTATGAGTGAAGTGTACACTTAATGGTCGCCATTTTTGCATCATGAGTGCTGCACAAAAACGATGGGTGATTCCTAAAGCAAGTTCTGTGGCTTGACGGCTATACCCGCAAGTTGTTGTTACAACTTCTTCTCGAATAACTACTGTATCGTCAATTTCTTCTATATATATTTCAAGTGAGTTATTGAGTAAATTCCTGTAACGAACAATCGTTTGCAGCGCTTCTCTCAAAGTATATTGGTAACTTAATAATAGGCTCAGTTCACCAAAATCCGCGATTTCGCGTTGCTCTGCCATATGTAAACCGAAAACATCGCAATTACTCATTTGGGCTGAGTCTTCAAGCAAGGTAATGGCTTTATCTACAGGAATACGTTGTTTAAGATCATTCAATTGAGTTTGGCTAAGCCCAACACGTGATAATAAATGGTAGGGATTTAGATCTAATTGCTGAGCAACTGCCAAATAATTTTTTAAAGAGGCGGTATGCGCAAGAGGCACCATTTTATTATCTCCTGTTCTTAATCAGCCATATTCCTTACAGCTCATATCTAGTTATAACTAAAATATCCACATTACAAAAGCTTTTATTTAAGCGCCTAATCATGATGTCGATTTAATTTTAAAGCTGTTCTCTTAATTCATTTGTAATTACAAAAACTATTTTAATTAATTTACGAAATTTTAAAAAGATGTGTCGTCAAATGAAAAGTCCGTGACGTCTTATGTACACCATTAACTGAAATGAGCCTTTATTGTGAATAGAGTTTTATAAAAATTCTTATGCATCCTAGATGGCAAAATTCACAGGCGTCGAAATGGAAAAAATACAAACCAAAGCAACAATTTTAATTATTCCGGGGTTACGCGATCATGTTCCCGAGCATTGGCAAACGATCTTAGAAACAAAGCTAGCAAAGGTTCGCTCTGTACCACCTGTAGAAACTAATAAACTCAATTGTGAAAATAGAGTTGCTGCTATTCAGGCACAACTCGAACAAATACAAGGGCCTGTCATTTTGGTCGCACACAGCGCTGGTGTGCTGATGACAATACACTGGGCTGCAAAATATCAACGACCAATTCAAGGAGCTCTACTTGTGGCTCCACCTGACTTAAACGAAAGCTGGCCAGAAAATTATCCAAGCCCAACTGTACTTCATCAAGAAGGATGGAGTCCTTTACCAGATCAAGAACTACCTTTCCCCAGCATTTTGGTTGCAAGCACCAATGACCATTTAGCTTGTTATGAAGCTGTCAGTGAAATGGCAGAAAAGTGGGGTAGTCGACTCGTAAATTTAGGTGAAGTGGGACATTTAAACCCTGCATCTGGCTTTGGCTATTGGCCTTTAGCTGAACAATTCATTCAACAGTTAGATCAGGTCGAACAACCAGCCTAGTGCAAAAAAATACCTGCTTATGTAAACCATTTAAAGCCAATGGATGGCTTTGAGTAATAAGCAATAAATAAAAAAATCATAGTTATAGGGAGATAATATGATGGGTCAGTACGTCTATTTAAATCAAAGAAATAATCACGTTCTATATATTCAAAAAATAGGTATTTCATTAAGCCTAATTTTATTCATGTCTAAAGCAAATGCAGCCAATTTTGATATTGATAAAGACTGGAAGTTCGAGACAAGGACGACATTAAGCTTAGGTGCCAGTTGGAGTACGCAAGATCCATCCGTTTCATTACTTTATCGGCCTGACGCAAACAAAATAGGTAAACAAGGCGCTAGCATTGATGTGAATGGTGATGATGGGCGTATGAATTTTAGTAAATATGATGCCATTTCACAGATCATCAGAGGCATAACCGAAGTTAAGCTAAATGGAAAACAGCAGGGTGCGGTCATTAGCACTAAATACTGGTATGACCATGCCTATGAGACAGGGCACGGAGACTTTAAACCCTTTAATGATTCAGCGTGGCCAAGGCTCGCAAAGTTCAAAGGTATCGATTTATGGAATGCCTATATATGGAAAGATTTTGAATTAGACGATGGAAAAAGCATCAATTTAAAATTAGGCAAACAGACTTTAAATTGGGGGAAATCTCAGTTTTTTCAAAACGGTTTAAATTCGGTGAGTGCTTTTGATTTTGCTGCAATTAACCGACCGGGTGGTGATGCAAAAGAAAGAATCATTCCAACCGAAATGTTTTCATTCGACACAAGCATTAATAAAAATTTGAAAATAGAAGGGTTCTATCAATTTAAATTTAGACCTTCAGTTGTTGATGGTAACGGAACTTTCTTTGAGATTTCAGACTTTGTGCCCGAAAATGCAGGTCCAGTTCTGATTGCTGGAGGTGGAGATAAATTATCGGATACCGCAATTCGTTTACGTACCTATATTCCACGTGCAGAAAGTAGAAAAGCAAAGGATAACGGCCAATATGGTATTGCTTTAAAACAGACATTACCCAGTTTAAATAATGCTGAGTTAGGTATTTACTATGCGAATTACCATAACCGTAATGCAAACTTTGATGGAACGGCCGTAACAGCTGCAGGACCCGAACATTTTAATAGCGCGAGTTATTTTTCTATCTATCCTGAAAATATCAAAATGTTTGGATTAAGTTTGACTGGTAAAGTTGGAACAACAAACGTTTTTAGTGAGTTAACCCACAAACCTAATCAACCTTTGCAACTAAACGGTACAGACATTGTCTATGCTCAAGTATTATCAGAAGGAACACCATTTGCACCGCCGGGAAAAACTGTTGGATTGGGTCAATATATCCAAGGATATGTACGCTTACCTGTAACACAATTTTCGGTTGGAGCAACTGGCAGCATATTCAATATTTGGGGTGCAAATTCGATGACATGGTCTACAGAGTTTGCCTTAAACCATATTGCAGATATTGGTAATCATCGGATTGGCCGGACAGGCGCATTTGGTCGTAGTGAGCTTTCAACAGGTGCTTATAATCCTGAAACAGGTGAGTTTAAATGTACGCCGTATGGTACAGCTCATCTTACCAATGCAGAAATTGATAACTTGAATGAACGCTTTTGTAATAAAAACGGTTTTTTTAATGAATGGTCATTAGGTTACCGATTACGTGGAGCATTAAATTATCAAGATATTTTACCCTCTACAGTGATTACGCCAAGTCTTAGTTTTAGACACGATGTTTATGGATATAGCCAAAACTTTCAAGAAGGGCAAATGAGTGTAACTGCGGCGTTATCTATGACTTATCAGCAAAAATATACAACAGAGATTGCCTATAATAACTTTTTTGGTTCTAATGAATTTAGCACGATAGATGATCGAGATTTTGTATCATTAACATTTAAAGCTAATTTTTAGTTCAATTATTTTATAAAAAATATAGAAAGGCTCGTTATAAATGATATTTATACGTGGAGGATAACTTTGAAATTTAGATCAAAAATTGATTGGTGGCTTTTACTCATATTTATTGTTGTCACTGGCAATATCCTTATGAAAATTTATGAAGCAAATCATCATTATTCTTTAGCTTCAAATTTTCAGCACCTCTTCATTTATAGTTTAGTCATTTTGGTTATTTGGCTTCCGGTCTTTAACACGTATTACGTAGTAGAAAACAACACATTAATCATTAAGAGCTTGGTATTTCGATGGAAAATTAATATCAATGATATTACTCAAATAGAACCTACCCATAATCCACTTTCTTCTCCAGCATTATCGCTAGATCGACTTAAAATTTATTATATGAAAGATGGAAGAATGGCTACAGTAATGATCTCGCCCAAAGATAAAGAGAGCTTTTTAAATACTTTAAACAATAGTTCTGGGACCAAGTTCTAATTGATAGTTAATTAAGAAAGTAAATTAAGTGCCTAATAAATACTCAGTTATGTATTAGATTTTTGAAAAATACGGTCTGTAATGCTCAGCACAGTTAAATAAATCAACTATAAGTCTCTCTTCTAAAGCATTAACCTGTATTTATTGCGAATAAATAAAATGGAGATAAAAGATGCTTAACGATTTTTTGAAGCCAACTTTAGGCATTACGGTTGTATGTGTACTTGCAGGATGTGCGTCATCCTCTCAATATCCAATTACTGATAGTTATGGCCCAGAACCAAAACTTCCTGAACCAAAAACAAGCTTATTACCGACCGTTAATATAGCCCCAGCAGAAGGTTGGCCAAATGGCGCTATGCCTACTCCAGCAGAAGGTTTAAAGGTCAAAGCCTTCGCCAAAGGACTTGAGCACCCGCGTTGGCTTTATGTATTACCAAATGGCGATGTATTGGTTGCTGAAACAGATGCTCCGCCTAAACCGGAAGACAGCAAAGGTATTAAAGGTAAAATCATGACTTTTGTGATGAGGCGTGCAGGCTCATCTCATCCGAGCGCAAACCGTATTATTTTACTTCGTGATACCAATGGAGACGGCGTCGCTGACCAGAAAACGGTATTCCTTAAAAACTTAAATTCTCCATTTGGTATAGCATTGGTAAGTAATAACTTATATATCGCCAATACGGATGCACTGGTGCGTTTTCCTTACCAAGAAGGGGAAACTCAAATTACAGCCAGTGGAACCAAAGTATTGGACTTACCGGGTGGTGCTTTAAACCACCACTGGACCAAAAATGTAATTGCTAATCGCGAAGGTACAAAGCTCTACATTACTGTCGGTTCTAACAGTAATGTTGCTGAAAATGGTTTAGATCAAGAAAAAGGTCGTGCACAAATTACAGAGTTTGATATTGCAAGTGGTCAGTCTCGCCCATTTGCAACAGGACTACGTAATCCTAATGGTATGGCTTGGCAACCTCAAAGCGGTAAACTTTGGACAGTGGTTAATGAGCGCGATGAAATCGGTAGTGACCTAGTACCCGATTATATGACTTCGGTTCAAGACGGTGCTTTTTATGGTTGGCCTTATAGCTACTATGGTCAACATGTAGATGTGCGAGTAAAACCGCAAAATCCTGAAATGGTTGCTCGTGCAATTAAACCCGACTATGCACTAGGCAACCATACGGCTTCTTTAGGCCTTGCATTTTATGCAGCCGAACTGATGCCACAATTTAGAGGTGGGGCATTGATCGGTCAGCATGGTTCTTGGAACCGTAAACCTCACAGTGGTTATAAAGTCATTTTTGTACCATTTAGAAGTGGTCAGCCTTCTGGTCCACCGCAAGATATTTTGACTGGATTCCTCAGCGATAAAGGCAAAGCGTATGGTCGCCCTGTGGGTGTAGCAATTGATTTCTCAGGTGCTGTGTTAGTTGCAGATGATGTGGGCAATACGATTTGGCGCGTTTCGCCAGTTGCAGAGACAACTTATGAGAGTCCAACCCAGCAATCCATTAGTAGTTCAGTGACTCAACCTTAAAAAGGTTGGACAAAATAGGTTTATTTTATGCAAATATTACGGTTATCTGATTACCCTCAATACAAAGAAATGGCTGCACAGTGGTTTTCTGAAAAATGGCAAATCCCTGTGGAAGCCTATCTTGATAGCATTCAGATTTCCATTGATCAAAAACATGCTATTCCACAGTGGTACATTGTTTTAAATGAAGATAAGCATTTAATTGCTGGAGCAGGAGTCATTGATAATGACTTCCATGAGCGTAAAGATTTAACACCAAACTTATGTGCTTTATTTGTAGAAGAGAACTATCGAAACCAAAATATTGCAAAGCACATTTTAGATTTTATACGTGAAGACTTGAGTAATCAGGGCATCCAAACACTTTATTTAATAACAGACCATACCGAGTTTTATGAAAAATGTGGTTGGCGGTTTTTAATGTTGGTAAAGGATGAGGAAGGCGAGATGGTACGTATGTATGTAGCAGATACTTTTTAATAGAATTTAAAGAGCATCTAAAAAAAAATAGCCTCTATAGAGGCTATTTTTTTATAGGCTTATTTACTTTTAAAGTTTTTAAAAATCAAAAGAAGGGCAACAAACGATAGTAAAATAATAAAACTAATATAACTATTTGCTGTACTCATCAGCCCAATTTTCCCAACAAAATAGCCAGCTAAAATTGCTGGAACACTAAAAGCCAAATAACTTTCAACAAAAAATGCAGCCATAAGTCCTGCGCGTTCCTCTGGTAAAGCTAGAGGCATTACTGTGCGAATTGCTCCCATGAAAGCTGTACCAAAACCCACACCCGTAATAATAGAACCAAGAAATAAAACTACTGCATTTGTAAAATTAATTGCTAAAAATAAAACAGTTGAACCAATAGCAATTGAAAGAGTACCTATTAATAAAATACGATAATTTGTCGACTTTCTAAGCGTTAATATACCTGCCGCACCTGAGAGTGCTAGCGCTATAAACATAACACCGTTTAGCCATGCAGATGAAGTATGGAAAATTTTTGCCAGTAAAGAGGGCATAAGTGATAGGAAGAAACCACTGACCATCCAAAGAGCAATATTAATAGGGCTAATACTCAATAAAGCACTTTTTGTTTGTGGAGGAATAGCCATATTGGGCTTTAAAGAGGCAAGAGCACCCGATCTCTTTTGGGCTGTTTCAGGAGTAAAAAAACTTAAAATGAGTTCACAAATAAGAAGAAGACATAAAAATTCAAAAACAAGCTGTAACGGTTGGGCAGAGAATTGCAAAATAGAACAAGTTAGAAATATACCAACAGCCATGCCGACCATTGGTGCGATACTATTAATAAGCGAACCCTGAAGCTTACTAAAATCTAAAATTGCTGCGCCTATAGCCGAGACAGCAAGCCCTGTTGCGATTCCTTGTAAGCCCCGTGCAATAAATAACATCGAAACATCTGAAGCAAATAAGAAAAAGCTCATCGAAATAATTTGCAGAAAAATGGCTGCAATAATGACAGGACGACGTCCAATATAGTCAGACAAAGAACCAATAATCAGTAATGAACCCAGCAAAGTAAAAGCATAAGTTGCAAAAATTAAAGTCAAAGTGACAGGTGAAAATTGCCAAAGCTGTTGGTATAGACGATAAAGTGGAGTCGGTGCACTAGACGCTGCCATAAAAGTCATGAGCGTGATTGTATTGAGTGTCAATGCACTTGCACTATCTAACTGAAAAACTGATCCAGACCGTTTTGAACTTGAATTGTTCATATAAGATGAATAACATAAAAGCGAATATTTAGCTTTTATACATTATTTTCACACTAAAGCAAATCTTTAGCTTTAGTGTATTTTGTATATAGATATAAATATTTATAAATTTTTTGATTCCTTTTACAGAGTTTATAAATGGCAAAAGTTGTTACTGGTTTACGTCCTGGCGGTCGTAGTGAAAGAATTCAAACTGCGGTGCACCAAGCGGTAAAAGAGCTTCAAAAAACCTTAGAGCAGAGCCAGATTACCATACCTATGATCGCTCATGAGGCAGGAGTAACACCTTCGACAATTTACCGCCGTTGGGGCGATATTAATCAGCTATTTTCAGATGTAGCCCTAAATGAACTTAAACCTGATATGGAACCAAAAGATTTAGGTTCATTTCAGCTAGATATCACTGCATGGATTGAACAATATTTTGAGGAGTATTCTTCTGAAGTTGGTCAAACATTATTGCGTGATGTGCTATATACAGCCGACTCTTCAAATGCAAGAAAATGTGAAACCTTAATTATTCAACAACTTGATATTATTCAAGCCAGAGCTAAATCGCGTAATGAACCCACTATAAATAATGAAGAAATTATCGAAGCTGTTATTGCCCCTATGCTATTTCGCATCTTATTCACTGAACGTACCTTAAGCTTAGATTACGTCCACATTTTATTGGAACGGTTATTTAACGCTCCCTAATTTGAATTAATTTATCAAAGCCTATTAGTAGGATTTTTTTAACAAAAAAGAGACACTTTATCTTGTTAAAAAATTATATATCAATTTTTCTTATTATTTTTAAAATAAATTTTCATAATTTATAATTTACATGTTTTTTATAAAATCATTTATTTAATAAATGTTGTGCTGGTATGAGACAATTAAACTTCTACAGCCATTTTTGTGCATGTTTTTACTTAAAATATTAAGATTAAATAATGCTTTATAACGAATTTTGGTTGTTTTTTTATTTTTTAAAACTAGAAAATTAAAATGATTTTATATAATTTATTGCATGATTATTGAATTTGACATTTTTTAAATTTATAACACAGGCCGTTTTTTATTCTTTACAATGGCTTTTCCTTGATAAAGCAGCTTGTGGTGCACGCTTTATATTTTATTTTTTTATCCCCATCGAAAAGGTATTTAGATAATGGATTTCAATACCCTTGACCAAGAAACGGTACAGAAAAAACAGAAGTTTCACCAAATTTTGTATGTACAGGTCATCTTTGCAATTATTTTGGGCATTTTAATTGGTCATTTTTACCCAGAACTTGGCGAAAGTTTAAAACCGCTTGGTGATGCATTCATCAAGATCGTTAAAATGATTATTGCTCCCGTCATCTTTTTAACCGTTGTTACAGGCATTGCCAGTATGACAAACATGAGCCGAGTTGGCCGTGTAACTGGTAAAGCTATGCTTTATTTCCTTACCTTCTCAAGCTTGGCGCTAGTAGTTGGTATGATTGTGGCAAATATTATCCAACCAGGTAAAGGTCTTAATATTGACCCCGCTACCTTAGTCAACGATAAAGTAAATACTTACGTTGAAAAGGCGCATGCAACAAATATTACTGACTTCTTCATGAATATTATCCCGCAAACTCTAGTTAGCCCTCTGGCAGGTGGCGAGATTTTGCAGGTTCTGTTTGTGGCGGTGTTATTTGGTATTTCTTTGGCTGCATTGGGTGACCGTGCACGTCCAATTACCGACTTCTTAAATAACTTAACAGCTCCAGTTTTTTACCTTGTTGGTATGTTAATGAAGCTGGCTCCAATCGGTGCTTTTGGTGCAATGGCTTTTACCATTGGTGCGTATGGAATCGAATCAATTGGTAATTTATTACTATTAATTATGACATTCTATATTACAGCGGTATTGTTTGTCATAGTGATCCTAGGAGCAGTAGCCCGTTACAATGGCTTCTCAATTATTCATTTAATCCGTTATATCAAAGATGAACTTTGGTTGGTTTTAGGAACAAGTTCTTCTGAAGCAGCTTTACCATCTTTAATGGATAAAATGCAAAAAGCAGGTTGTGAAAAATCGGTGGTAGGTTTGGTGATTCCGACAGGTTATTCATTTAACCTCGATGGTACAAATATCTACATGACTATGGCGGCTCTATTCATCGCACAAGCGTGTAATGTTGACTTATCAATTAGTGAACAAATTGCATTGCTTCTTGTGGCAATGGTAAGTTCTAAAGGTGCAGCAGGGGTGACTGGTGCAGGCTTTATTACTCTGGCTGCAACTCTATCGGTTGTACCGGCGGTTCCTGTAGCAGGTATGGCTTTAATTCTTGGTATTGACCGTTTTATGTCAGAGTGCCGTGCATTAACAAATTTAGTTGGTAATGCTTGCGCAACAATTGTTGTAGCACGATGGGATAAAGCTTTAGATAAAGATCTTTTAGATAAAGCTTTAAAGAATCCTAAAGCAGAATAATCTTATAAAAAATCTGTAGCTGAGGACAATTTGGGAGAGTAGCCCCGCTACAGATTTTTTGTTTAATATCTAACAATATATTTTAATTAAACCATTCTAAAGTTTTGCAATATTACTTATCTTTCAAAAAGACAATACTGTAAATCGAGTCGTAAAAAATTATGCTTTTAAGTGATCCTCAAACTCTTCACCTAATTGCATCGCTAATGAATTACCTGCTAAATCACAGGTCACTAAACCATATTCTTTTTTAAAACTAAAAGTAAAACCTTTTCCATCAGCAAGATTTTTAACTGAATACCCTAACTTTTCTAACCAAATACGAAACGCAATCAAATTTTTAGCTTTAACAACCTTTTTCACGTGAGAACTCCTTCTATCCGTGGCATTACATCTTATTTATTAATAGGGTTTTAATTAGATTTTTTAAAGGGGGAAAACTTTGTTTTATTTTGCAACTTGTAAAAAAAGTAAGATAGAGAAAGAACAGTTTTCATTTTTATAAAAATATGGTGGTGTTATGTAACTAAAAAATAATAACTTTTTATTTAATGGATTGTTTGTTGGCGTGTTTTTAAGAAAATATAAATTCGAGGGAATTTTTAAAAATATGAATAAATATGAAGATACTAAATGTAAAAAATAATTACGATCAACGTGCACTATGCAAAAAGATACAGTTTTTAAAATGAAACTGTATCTCTTAAAAGGAGAGGCTTTAACTTTAAAAGTTATCTTTAAGTGCACGTAAATGAGCAAAGTCTTCAGCACTTTCTGCACGAAGAAAAGGATTGGTGGCTAATTCGAGTTCAATCGTACTCGGAAGGGTGATTGATCCTTGTTTACGTAGCTCACGAACTTCTTCAGCTCGTTCAGATAAGGCGTGGTTATGCGGCTCTACCGTTAAGGCAAATTCGGCATTTGAAAGCGTGTATTCATGCGTACAATAAACTTTGGTTTGTGTTGGTAGCGCTGCTAAACGACTAAGTGAGTGATACATTTGTTCAGCCGTACCTTCAAATAATCGTCCACATCCCATTGCAAACAAAGTGTCACCGCAGAATACAGCTTCTAACTCTTCAATAAAATACACAATGTGCCCTAAGGTGTGACCTGGGGTCGCGATAATCTCTACTTTTAAATCATTAAATTTTAAATGATCGTCATGTTGTAAGGGGTGAGTAATTCCCGGAATTTTTGAGAGCTCATCACGTGGACCATAGACAGTAATATTTTGGCCAGCCGTTAAATCCGCTACACCACCGATATGGTCTTTATGCCAATGAGTGAGCCAGATTTGTTTTAAAGTGAGTTGATAATTTTGACAAAATTGAGTCACAAGATCAGCTTCTGTTGGATCAACTGCAACAGCCTCTTGGGTTTCAGTATCTTCTAAAATCCAGATATAGTTTTGGAGGGCATTCTGTACATCAATAAAATGAATTCTATAACGCATTGTTTTATCCTAAAACCAAATCCAAAGAATAAGTAATCACTGTTTTCGATAATAACAGAAAATGGTATTAAGCCACTCACTCAACCTTTTTATGAAAACGATGTATATAAAACAAAAAAGCCCCCATTTAGGGAGCTTTTTATATGAGTAATTTAACGGATCTTAGAGAGCCAGTTACCTAGCGTCTGTACAATCTGTACTAAGAGCAATAGAACAATTACTGTTAAAATTACAACGCTTGTATCAAAACGTTGGTAACCATAAGAGATTGCTAAGTCACCAATACCACCTGCGCCCACTGCACCAGCCATTGCTGTTGCACCAATCAAACTGATTGTCGCTGTTGTGAGGTTTAAAATGAGTGAACTGCGTGCTTCTGGCAAAATAAAGCGGTAAATAATTTGCCAAGGTGTAGCACCCATCGCCTGAGCAGATTCAATAATTCCTTCATTTACTTCGAGTAGGGAAGTTTCAATCAAACGTCCCATATATGGACCAACGTAAATTGTTAAAGGGACAATCGCAGCCCATGTACCAATTGAAGTTCCTACCAATAACTTGGTAAGAGGAATCACTGCAATAAGTAAAATAATGAATGGGAGAGAGCGTAACGCATTTACAATTGGGTTGAGTAAATGATAGACGAATCTATTTGGCAAAATACCTTCTGGTCGAGTTACAAGCAAGATAACCCCTTGAATGAAACCCCAAATACCACCAAATAAAAGCGCAAAAAACACCATGTGAAATGTTTCTTGTAGAGCTGTTACAAACTGGTCAATTGAAAGAGAACTGTGCCAGAAAGGTTGAGTAAGTTCAGTTAACCACTGTACGATTAAATCTCTCATACTTGATCTCCTGATTGAACTACACTCACTTCATTTTTCTCTAAAAACTCGATAGCCTGTTTAATCAACTGTGGCTCACCTAGAAGCTGTACAAACATTTGACCAATGACAGTACCGTTAATTTCAGTCATGTTAGCGAATAAGATATTTAAACTAATATCAAATTGTTTAATCAGTGACTGAATTACAGGTTCTTGAGCAGAACGGCCCAAAAACTGTAAACAGTAGATGCTATGGTGATGCTGATTTTCGAGTTGATTTAAAATATTCACAGGCAACTGTTGATGTAACACAGTTTGAATAAAGTTTTTAGTCGTCGGATGTTGAGGATTACTAAAAATATCAATCGTTGAACCTTGTTCAATGACTTTACCAGCTTCCATCACAGCTACATGATCACAAACAGTTTCAATGACATCCATTTCATGGGTCACCATAACGATTGTGATTTTTTGCTCTTGATTGATTTTCTTGAGTAACTCTAAAACAGACTTGGTTGTTTGTGGGTCTAGGGCAGAGGTTGCTTCATCACACAAAAGAATTTTTGGATGATTTGCCAAAGCACGAGCAATACCGACACGTTGCTTTTGGCCGCCAGAAAGTTCATCAGGATAAGCATCTTTTTTATGCTTAAGATCAATGAACTCCAATAACTCATTTAAGCGCTTTTCACGTTCTGCTTTATTGTAATTCAGCAGACACATTGGCATTTCGATATTTTCAGCAACCGTTTTGGTTTGTAGCAAATTGAAGTGCTGAAAAATCATACCAATATTTGCACGTTCCTGACGTAATGAACGCGCATCCAAAGCAGTGAAGTCCTTTTGATTAATGATAACCTGACCTTCATTTGGTCGTTCAAGTAAGTTAATCAGGCGGATTAAAGTACTTTTACCTGCACCACTATAGCCAATAATACCAAAAATACTCCCTTCAGGAATTTCCAAATTAATTTGGTCCAGAGCTCGTATGGTTTGGCCTTTAAGCTGATAGTGCTTTGAAATGTTTTTAAATTGAATCATGTCGTCAAAAACTATGCTAAAAAGAAAAAACAGGCAAAGAGTCTTTGCCTGTTTCGCGTTGCAGCTATTATATTACTATTTAGCTTCCGTGAGGTAGCTGATTGGCTGATTCACGTCAACTTTTGTACCACCAAAGTGTTGTTCAACGTATTTTTTAACAGCTTCAGTGTGGTATAGCTGACCAACTTTCTGAAGAATTGGGTCATCTTTGCGAGATTCAGCTGTTGCAAGGATGTTTACATTCAGTTTAGTGCTTTGGTCAACAGGCTCATAGTAGATAGAATCTTTAAGTACGTTCAGACCACCTTCTAAAGCTAACGTATTACCTAAAACAATTGCATCAACTTCATCTTTTACGCGTACAGCTGTCGCCATTTGGATTGGTTTGATATCAATTTTTTTACTGTTATCTATAATATCGCTTGGTGTGCCTTTAGCAGGGTCGAAGTCAGCTTTAAGTTTAATTAAGCCAGCACTTTGTAATAACAATAATGCACGAGCTTCATTCGCTGCATCATTAGGAATTGCAATGCTTGCACCTTGTTGGAATTCTTCTACTTTTTTATGTTTACTTGAGTAGATCCCCATTGGCTCAAGATAAGTTGTAGCAACTGGAGCAATTTTATCTTTATTTGATGCATTGAAAGCCACCAAATATGCATAAGATTGGAATGCATTTAAGTCAACTTCTTTATTTGCTACAGCTGTATTCATTGCAACATAATCAGTGAAATTTTTCACCTCAAGCTTAACACCAGCAGCTTTAGTTTCTGGTAAAGTCGAAATATAACGCCAGATATCAGCGTCAGAACCAGTTGAGGCAATAACCACAGTTTGAAGTTGTGATGAATCACCACTCTTTCCAGCTTGTGGTTCACTTTGTTGTTTACCGCAAGCTGCAAGTAATAGCACAGACAAGCTTAAAAAAAGACTGATCAGCTTTTTCATGTAAAAAAAGTCCTGATTAAGAGAGATATCAACTATTTAGTTGGCTCTCTAGAAAAGAAAATGAGTTTTGTTGTCACGTCACAAAGTTTTGAATGCTAAAAGTTATAGCTTTTAGGTCTTTTCTAATTCCTCAGATACTTGTTTTACCGTTTTTGATCTGTACTAAATAAAACTATTTTCACAACAGTTCTATCATGAGTTGACAGTCTTTAAGCGATTTCTAAAAGTATTTAATGTTAAAAATAAATATTATCCCTAACAGAATTAGATGATGAGCCTCAATATTTAAAGGCACAATAACTTTGTGGAAAGTTCCAACGCTTTATCTAATCATATCAATAAAAACATATTCAATATAGTGGACATGTTTCGATCTTATTGATTGGAAGTGAATAAAAACTGGGATTTATATAAAATTTTCTGATAAATAAGAATGAAATATAAAAAGCCCTCTTTAATAGAGGGCTTTTTATCAGTTGAGAGTTTTTTACTCAGCTTTTTCTCGTGCAATTGCGCGATAGCCAATGTCACTACGATATTGCATACCTGTAAAGGTTACTTGTCCGCATACTTCAAGTGCGTTAATTTGTGCTTCAAGCACGCTGTCGCCTAGCGCAGTTACACAAAGAACTCGACCACCAGAAGTCACGATGTGACCATCTTCACGAGTTGCAGTGCCTGCGTGGAAAATTTTAGTATCTTCAGGTGATTGTCCAATACCTGAAATTACATCACCTTTGCGTACGCTATCAGGATAGCCTTCGGCTGCAAGTACGATACCGATTGACTTACGCTCATCCCATTCAGCTTCTTTTGGCAAATTGCCAGCAATGCCAGCTTCTACCAATTCAACAAGAGATGACTTTAAGCGCATCATGATTGGCTGAGTTTCAGGATCACCGAAACGACAGTTGAACTCGATCACACGCGGTTGGCCTTGTTCATCAATCATTAAGCCAGCATATAAGAAACCAGTGTAGACATGTCCGTCAGCAGCCATACCTTCAACAGTCGGACGCATGATTTCAGTCATAACACGTTCGAAAATGTCAGAAGTTACCACCGGAGCAGGAGAGTAAGCACCCATACCGCCAGTATTAGGACCTTGGTCACCTTCAAAAATACGCTTGTGATCTTGTGACGTTGCCATTGGTAAAATGTTTTTACCATCAATCATACAAATGAAAGAAGCTTCTTCACCTGCAAGGAACTGTTCAATTACAACACGTGAACCAGCATCACCGAATTTGTTGCCTGCAAGCATGTCATCAATTGCTGCAAAAGCTTCTTCGTTGGTCATTGCAACGATTACACCTTTACCAGCAGCAAGACCGTCTGCCTTAATTACAATTGGTGCACCATTTTTTTCAACATAAGCTTTAGCTGCATCAACTTCCGTAAATACTTCGTAAAAAGCAGTTGGAATGTTATGACGCTTTAAAAAATGTTTAGCAAATGCCTTTGAGCCTTCAAGCTGCGCAGCATATTGAGTTGGTCCCCAAATTTTTAGACCTGCTTCGCGAGCAGCATCTACCACACCATTCACTAAAGGTGCTTCTGGACCAACAATAATAAGTTCAACATTATTTTCTTTAGCAAAAGCGATAATTGCAGGGTTGTCTAAAATATCAAGCTGAACATTAACGCATTTGTCTTCAGTTGCAGTTCCCGCATTTCCCGGTGCAACGAAAACTTGAGTAACTTTGGTATCTTGCGCGATTTTCCATGCCAAAGCATGTTCACGACCACCACTACCTAAAACTAAAATATTCATTTTTAATTTGTTCCTTAACTTTAATCCTTTTCATCCCCCTCTATTCCTCAAGGTGGAGTTAGCTCCATTATTGTGGAAAACCCTCCTGAATGAAAGGAGGGTTAGGGAGGACTAAATTTAAATTAGTGGCGGAAATGGCGCATACCAGTGAACACCATTGCAATACCAGCTTCGTCTGCTGCAGCGATTACTTCTTCATCACGCATAGAACCACCTGGTTGAATGATGCATTTAATGCCAGCTTTAGCAGCATTATCAATGCCGTCACGGAACGGGAAGAATGCATCAGAAGCCATTACAGCACCTTCAACAACCAAACCAGCATGTTCAGCTTTAATGGCAGCAATACGCGCTGAGTTAACGCGACTCATTTGACCTGCACCCACACCAATAGTTTGGCGGTTTTTAGCATAAACAATTGCGTTTGATTTTACATATTTTGCAACTTTCCAAGCAAAGATAAGATCATCAATTTCTTGCTCAGTTGGCGCACGCTTAGTAACTACTTTAAGATCATCTTTAGTGATCATGCCCAAGTCTTGATCTTGAACAAGTAAGCCACCATTTACGCGTTTATAGTCAAGTTGCGGTGCACGTGCATCAATTGCAGGTAACTCGCCACATACTAAAACACGTACATTTTTCTTAGCGCCAGTTACTTCAAGCACGCCATCAGCAATACTTGGAGCAATAATAACTTCAACGAATTGACGCTCTACAATTGCTTGAGCAGTTGCAACGTCTAATTCACGGTTGAATGCAATAATACCGCCAAAAGCAGATTCTGGATCAGTTGCATAAGCTAAATCATAAGCAGCTTTAATGCCGTCTAAAGAAACCGCAACACCACAAGGGTTAGCATGTTTCACGATGACACAAGCAGGTTTTGCGAATGATTTAACACATTCAAGTGCAGCATCTGTATCTGCAATGTTGTTATAAGACAATTCTTTGCCTTGTAACTGTTTTGCAGTAGAAACTGATGCTTCTTTTGCATTAGCTTCGACATAGAAAGCAGCCGATTGATGTGGGTTTTCACCGTAACGTAAATCTTGTGCTTTGTTCAATTGAGTATTGAATGTACGAGGGAATAAGTCAGCTTCACCTTCAGTCTTACCAACGCGAGCGCCTAAGTAAGAAGCGATCATGCCATCGTATTGAGCTGTATGTTCAAATGCTTTAACTGCTAAATCAAAACGTGTTTCATAAGAAAGTGAACCAGCAGTTTTTAATTCATTAATTACAGTGTCGTAATCAGAAGCATTAACTACAATACCTACTGAAGCATGGTTTTTAGCAGCTGCACGAACCATTGTAGGACCACCGATGTCGATATTTTCGATTGCATCAGGAAGAGTACAATCAGGTTTTGCAACGGTTGCAGCAAATGGATAAAGGTTTACAACAACAATATCAATCGGATCGATGTTGTGTTCTTCCATAACTGCTTCATCTAAACCACGACGAGCAAGAATACCGCCATGAATTTTTGGATGTAAGGTCTTAACACGACCATCCATCATTTCAGGGAAGCCAGTATGTTCAGATACTTCTACAACCGCGATATTATTATCTTTAAGCAACTTATATGTGCCGCCTGTAGATAATAGTTCTACCCCTAGAGCTGCAAGGTTTTGAGCAAATTCGACAATTCCTGTCTTATCAGATACAGAAATCAAAGCACGTTTAATAGTCATGATGTTTAATTCAACAATTTCAAGTCTACGGATTAAAACCAATAAGCATAAAAAAATGCCCACGACGTCGTGAGCATTTTATCATTTATTCACTCATTAAACCGTGAGCTTTTAACTTTTTACGTAAAGTGCCACGGTTGAGTCCAAGAATTTCTGCAGCACGCGTTTGATTACCACGTGTATATTCAAGAACTACAGATAAAAGAGGTTTCTCCATTTCTGCTAGCACCATGTCATATACCTGAGATGGTTGCTCACCTTGCAATTGTGCAAAATAATGGCGAACTGCGCGATCCACGTGGATGCGAAGAGCAACATCAGATTGTGCAGTAAAAATAGGAGATTTGCTATTCATGCGAGTTAATCCGAAAATCAAATACTAGCTTGGGTAAAGTAGTATATAAATGTGGTCTAAAAATACGGAGTCCTGTTTTAGATCCTAAAACAGTGACTCTAAAACATAAGAACAATTAGCTTGCCATATTTCTTCGTATTGAATAAAAAATAAGCGTAACAATAATTAAATATTTGTTACAGCCCCCTCAAAAACAAAAAAAGTTAGGCTATGCGCTTAAAGTAGAAAAGCACACATGCTTAACAGTATTTTTTTTGGATTGAGAGCGAGGAGTATATGAGTCAAAGCTTTCGTGGCGCGTATCATACCATTGTCTAGGAAAAAGTGAGCAAATTAACTGCATTTTTTTTTATTTTTTTTTTCACTTTTTTTACATTTTAGGGGTGGACAATTTCTAATCGATAATTTACTAGCCTTTTTTTGCTTTTGTTTAGCTCAAATTGGAATCGGAATGGAGTGTTTGATGGAATACGTTGAATACCCCTTAAATTTTCGACTAGGTATTCTTGAGGAGTTAATATGATTTCCTCTGTTTTGTCTGGCTCTGTTGCAAAAATCAAGTTTAGGTTAGGAAGCTCAATACTTTTATCATTCTGGTTGAGCAATATGCCTGAGAACTGGGTATGGTTCGCATCGATCTTGCGGACTTTTAATTTTTCTATATAGATAAGTTGATAAAGTTCTGCTGATTTGTTGCAGTGCAGTATTTGGCAAACGTAATTAAAAGCATGGCTAACGGTTGGGCTTGCATGCATGAGCTTAGGGTTAAACCAGAGAATTTGAAAAGTAAAAACTAAAATTAAAATAAGGTTGGCAGAGCTCCAGAGCGTATAGTAAAGCCAACTATGCTTTTTATTGTTGTCTTGTTCTTGTGGGGATGCCTGCTCAGCTAAATTAAGATTTGGTAGAGCATTAATAGGTTCATTGTGAAAGTAATTTAAGTTGTTGAGGTAAGTTAAAAGATCAATATTAGAGTTTTCTACTTTTTGGTCAAAGATATCTAATACGTGAGAATGCGTCATATATCTTGTCTGCATTGAACCATTGGCTAGAGTCGTTGAGTTGACCATAACTGGCTGTTCAATATTGATTAGATGGGTTAAGGCATTAAAGCTTGAATTACATTTAGGGCAACAAACCATACCCTGGGCGACAGTCAATTGAGTAAGAGATACTTTATAAACTGTTAAACACTTAGGGCAGCGGGTTTGTTTTTCATTCATGAGTTAAAAATCTCAATTTATTGTTTTACGTTTTCCTGAAATGCGACACCAGTTTTCTTCGCGCTTTTCGACATCTAATATATCAAAAAATTCAGAATAAACACGTGAAACATCAGCAACTTGCTCTTCAATCACACCAGCAAGTGCGAACTCGCCCTCAGATTTGATTAAATTTGCAAATTCAGGCGCAAGCATCATTAAAGGTCCTGCTAAAATGTTTGCAACTAAAACATCGGCTTGTTTAGGTGTGAATTCTTGATCAAACTCTTCAGGAAGACCTACATATAGTCGATCTAATACACCATTAAGCTCTGCATTTTGTTTCGTTGCTAAAACAGCTTGCGGGTCAATATCTGTGGCATATACTTTTTTAGCGCCTAGTAATAAAGCTGCTACGCCTAAAATGCCTGAACCACAGCCATAATCAATCACGATTTTATCTTTAACGTCAGTTTTACCCAGCCATTGTAAGCATAGGAAAGTACTTGCGTGATTACCTGTACCAAATGCAAGACCTGGATCTAACTTAATATTAGTTGCATCCGCTTCTGGGGGCTCTAGCCATTCAGGCACAATCCAGAACTTTTCCCCAATCTGAATTGGCTCATAGTAATCCATCCATGCGCGTTCCCACACTTGATCTTCAAGTTCTTCATGACGCATAGGAACATCTGGAAGTTGAGCTTTTAAGAAAGCTTCTAAAGTGTCGACATCAATTGGGTCTTGTTCGTCTTGTTGATAGATGCCTGTCACAATAACTTTGTTCCATAAAGGTGTTTCACCCGGTAATGGTTCAAGTAAAGCCTGATCTTCAGCATCATCCAGCGTTACGCTTACCGCACCTAGAGACATTAAAAGTGTTTCTGTGAACTCAACTTGTTCTTGATCAACGGTAATGTGTATTTGTAACCACTTCACGAAAAGGACCTAAAAATTTTATTTAAAGGCGTATTGTAGCGGACTAGACCATTTTAAAAAAGAAAGCGGCCCATCTTTAATGGACCGTCTTTGAAAATACTGATGAGATATAGCGGAAAATAAATGACTTCTTCTATACCTATGTCAAAACAGATTAAGGAGCAGGGGCCTTAAATTGTAACTTGCCATTTTCATTTGGTTGGCAAGTACCGTTAAAGGTCACACCATTGTGATTGTAAGAAACCCATTCACCTTGCTGTTTTTTTGCACAGACTCGAATTTGTTTTTGCATTTCGGCTTTGCTCGTGTCAGCAGCATGGGTAAAAGTTACGCCTGAAAAACAAATTAGAGATGCAGTTAAGATTTTTAACATGGTCGTTTTCATTTTGTATTCCTTCTCGTTGCGTTAATTTTAAAGTCATAGAAGTGCTGTACATTTTTTATTCTAAGATGAATTAATTTTAAAAACATTCACTTTGTATTGAATTCATGAAACAAAATGTCAAATCATGTGGCATAGCGTAAATTATGTGAAGACAATTTTGTAATTATGTACATCAATAAGCAGATAATTTTGCTATAATGTTCCGTCTTTTTTTTCTGGTGTTTTTGTACTCATGCACTATCCTAAAGTTTATGATGTTATCGTTATCGGTGGCGGTCACGCAGGTACGGAAGCGGCCCTTGCTGCTGCGCGTATGGGACGACAGACTTTGCTTTTGACCCATAACATTGAGACTTTGGGCCAAATGAGTTGTAACCCAGCAATTGGTGGTATTGGTAAGTCTCACCTAGTCCGTGAAATTGATGCACTTGGTGGTGCAATGGCTCTGGCTGCCGATAAAGGTGGTATTCAGTTCCGTATTTTAAATTCGCGTAAAGGTGCAGCTGTGCGTGCAACACGTGCTCAAGCTGACCGCGTGCGCTATAAAGCTGCTATCCGTGATACTTTGGAAAATCAAGCAAATCTTGACATTTTCCAGCAAGCAGCTGATGATCTGATTGTTGAAGGCGATACCGTTAAAGGTGTTGTTACCCAAATGGGTATTCGCTTTGATGCAAAAACTGTTGTGTTGACTACAGGTACATTCTTGGGTGGTGTAATCCACGTTGGTTTAGAAAAATCAAGCGGTGGTCGTGCGGGAGATCCTCCTTCTATTGCACTTGCTCAACGTTTACGTGAGTTAAAATTACCAGTGGGACGTTTAAAGACTGGTACTCCACCACGTATTGATGCACGTTCAGTTGATTTTTCAGTCATGATTCCGCAGCCGGGTGATTTCCCATCTCCAGTGATGTCATTCATGGGTGATGCTTCTATGCACCCTGAACAAGTAAACTGTTATATCACGCATACGAATGAAAAAACCCACGATATTATTCGTGGTGGTTTAGACCGTTCACCAATGTACACTGGTGTTATTGAAGGTGTAGGTCCGCGTTACTGTCCATCAATCGAAGATAAGATTCACCGTTTCGCTGATAAAGACTCACATCAAGTATTCTTGGAACCAGAAGGTCTAGATACACATGAGCTTTATCCAAACGGTATTTCGACTTCTTTACCATTTGATGTTCAGTTCGAGCTTGTACGTTCAATTCGTGGTATGGAAAATGCTCATATCTTACGTCCGGGCTATGCAATTGAATATGACTATTTCAACCCGCAAGCTTTGAAATTTACACTTGAAACTAAAGCGATTAATGGCTTGTACTTTGCTGGTCAAATTAATGGTACAACAGGTTACGAAGAAGCTGGTGCCCAAGGTTTACTTGCAGGTTTAAATGCTGCGTGTCGTGCGTGGGAGCAAGAAGAGTGGACGCCTAAACGTGACCAAGCTTACATGGGTGTATTAGTTGATGACCTCATTACGTTAGGTACTAAAGAACCATACCGTATGTTTACCTCACGTGCCGAATATCGTTTGATGTTGCGTGAAGATAATGCGGATCAGCGCTTAACTTCTATTGGTCGTGAACTTGGTTTGGTTGATGATGTTCGTTGGGCTGCTTATTGCGAGAAAATGGAAGCGGTTGAGCGTGAAACCTCTCGTTTACAACATTTATGGGCAGCACCAAATAACCCTATGGGTAAAAAATTCGTTGAAATGACGGGTGCTGATTTGAGTAAGGAATGTAGTGCGATTGATTTGCTTAAGCGCCCTAATATCACCTTCGGTCAAATTGCTGAACTTACTGGCTCTGAAGTTTCAGAACAAGTGGGTGAGCAAATTGAAATTGCTGTGAAATATGAAGGTTACATTAACCGTCAGCATGAAGATGTTGCTCAATTAAAGCGTCTTGAAGAAACTAAAATTCCTGCCGACTTTGACTATGATGTCGTGTCTGGGTTGTCACGTGAAATCACGCAGAAGTTAAAAACAGTTCTTCCAGAAACTTTAGCTCAAGCAAGCCGTATTCCTGGTGTTACGCCAGCAGCAGTTCAACTCGTAATGATCACAATTCGTAAAAACAATATGATTAAGAAAACAGCTTAATCATTTAAATGTACAAAAAGCCCATTTATTGGGCTTTTTTATTTTCTATTCAAAAAATATATGGAAACTTCCTAAGGAAGAAAAGAGATTTCGCTTCCTTTTTTTCTTATTTCACATATTTTAAGCCGCCAGTTATATTGAATTCACGTTCAAACAAGAGGGCTTTAACCATGACAATGAAATCAATTCGCTACAATGGATATGAAATGGCATGCCAATGCTCATGTTCAAAATAGCGCAAAAGAAAGAGCAGATCAGTTTTGGTGGGGGAGAATACATTGATCTGAAACAAGTAAAAAAATAAGAACAATATAAAATTAAGAAAATTATAATTCAAAATCTAAAGAGAACCTTACGGTTCTCTTTTTTATATCTATTTATTCTCAGTTTCAATTTCTCGCACAGCATTATGTACTTGTACTGGCTCAATATGCAGTAATTTCTTACCAAAACTACGTAGCCACCATACTAGTTGAGATGTAAAAGGTACAGTCGCTGAAACTTCTACAATATTTTCTTCAAGCGGAGTAATCGTTTGGTCTTTACTTAACTGACTTTCATAAAAGGTTTTAGCAGTTTGCTCTGTCATGGTTAAGGTGAGCTGAATTGATTCAGTTGGTTGGTTATAGTCCACTCTAAAGCCTAAAGCCCCTGAGTCAATATAATGATCAATATCAAAATTAACTGGATGTAGTGCTCGACTGTCTAATACTTTTGCTGATTTAAAACGGTGCAGAGCAAATGTTTGAACTTCAGTTTTGTCATGTCGTGTGCAAATTAAATAAATGACTGCACCTTTTTGTACCAAAGCCAAAGGATTTAAAACATAAGTTCTGTCTTCACCCTGATTGACCCGTGCCCGATAAACACATTCTATTTGCTTGTCTTGGAGCAAACCTTCATAAATTGCTTGTTGAGCATTTCGGTCAACTACAGGTGGAATTAACGGTTGGCTTGCCGGAACAATACGTACACGGTTAATCCACTGTCTCACATTATTTTGAGTAGAGAGACTACGTTTGGCCAAATCGAACCATGGTCCCATCTCATCAAGCAGGCTCGGAGGAAGGAGGTGCTTAAGGTGCTCCTCAACCATCATAAAGGTTACCGCTTGAGAACTTGTCATGTGAGGTAAGCTTTGAATAGGCGCATCGGATTGCCACCGCCAGCCTTGAGGTACGGCTTTATTGCTCTCTATCGGAAAACGCTGAGCAATTTGATTTAAGTCACGCTGAATAGTCCTTAAACTAATATCAATACCTTCACGCTCAAGCATTTCTTGCAATTCTCGAGTCCCGATCCATTTGCCGGTCGGTAGGCGAGACAAGATCTGCCATTGGCGATATAAACTATTCGAAGTTTCTTTTTCTATTACAGACATAAGCGTAATACATCTATATCCAATTGCTTTGGTGTCAACACAATAAAAAATCTTTACAGATTTAGCAAGTTTGTCAGATTCAGTTTATAGCCCATTGGGCAAACGATGATAAGATTTAGAAGAAAGTTATAACAATGATGCCGTACAAGTATTACAGATATATAAGTGGCACTGAAATTGCTTATTTAAAAATGAAATATAGATAAATGATAAGACGAGGTGGTTATGTCAGAACAAGAGCATGAATTACATCTAGATAATGATTTTTTTATACAAGAGCAGACAACAACAGCACTCATTAACCCAACCTCTTTTTTAGAACATATTTCTGTGCAAACCAATTTCTTTGAGCAACTCAAATCACAGTTCTTTAATGAGATGCTTGATGATGTAACATCAAATGGTGCAGCTTCTAAAAAAATTGAACAATGGTTGAGCATCCGTACTTTAGATGAGTTAAAGGAGTTAAATACCCAAGCAAAACAGCATTTTCTTTATCATGGGATTACTTTTAATGTTTATGGCGATAAAGAAGGAACGGAGCGCACTATTCCTTTTGATTTAATTCCAAGAGTAATCGAGAAAAAACAATGGGAAAAAATTGCCTCAGGCTGTGCACAGCGTGTTAAAGCATTAAATTATTTCCTAGATGATATTTATCATGGACAACATATTTTAAAAGAACAAATCATTCCCGAAGAACAAATTATGGGAAATGATGCTTTCCAGCCCCATATGCTTAAACATTCTTTAAAAGGAAAAATTTATTCACAAATTAGTGGGATCGATATTATCCGTGATGGTGAAGGGGAGTTTTTTGTATTAGAAGATAATTTGAGAACACCTTCTGGGGTGTCTTATATGATTGAGAGCCGAAATATTAGCCAGAAATTAATGCCTGAGCTATGTACAGCCAATAATTTACAGGGGATTGAGCATTATCCAAAACTTTTAAAAGAAATATTGCAAGAAAATTCTTCTGCAGATCAACCCTTTATTGTGGTGCTAACACCCGGGCGTTTTAACAGTGCTTATTATGAGCACGCTTTTCTAGCGCGTGAAATGGATGTGCCATTAGTTACAAATCGGGATTTATTTGTAGAAAATGATCAAGTATTTGTCAAAACTATTCGTGGGCGTCAAAAAGTAGACGTAATTTACCGCCGTTTAGATGATGACTTTCTAGATCCTTTAGCATTTCGACCAGACAGTGCTTTAGGTGTAGCAGGTCTTATGTCTGCTTATTTACAAAAAAATGTTGTGATTGCAAATGCACCTGGAACAGGCGTGGCTGATGATAAATCTATCTATCCTTATGTAGATCAAATGATTCAATATTATTTGGATGAAACACCAATTCTAAAAAATGTACCCACTTATCAGTGCCGTAAAGAAGAACACTTAGACTATGTACTCTCTAATCTTGATCAATTAGTCGTTAAGGAAGCACAAGGTTCGGGCGGATATGGCATGTTGATTGGACCTAAAGCAAGCTCATGCGAAATTGATGAGTTTAGAAAAAAATTGATTGCGATGCCTCATATGTATATTGCGCAGCCTACCTTAGCTTTATCTGTCGCTCCAACTTTAACTACGGGAGGAGTAGCGGAACGTCATATTGATTTGCGTCCATTTGTATTGAGCTCACCTTATCGTACAGAGATTGTGCCTGGTGGCTTAACACGTGTGGCCATGCAGGCGGGTTGTTTAGTTGTAAATTCGTCTCAAGGTGGCGGTATAAAAGATACATGGGTTGTTGAAACATTACATTCCTGATTGTGGGTTAAAGAGGAACTTTATGGTTTTACTCAATTCGAGTGCGCATCAAATATATTGGTTGGGTCGATATTTGATGCGAGTTAAATTTGCAGCCTCTCATTTACCCTTTACAGAAGATGAGAAAGCAACAAGATTTGCAGCAGCATTTGGTTTGGTCATAGAAAATGCTGAATTACTAAATCACTATATGTTAGACAAGAAGCAAACATTTTCATTACTGAACCAGCTCATTATTGCTAAAGATAATATTCAGGAACTAAGAGGTATTTTGTCATCACATGCTTATGCAGAATTAAATAATGTGATTAATACGCTTCAAGCTCAACCTGATGCATTGAGTAAAGCAGTCGAACAATGCACGCAAATACTAGAAGTGGAACATGAAGACGTTCGTTTATTTCTGCATTTAGGCCAAAAAATAGAGCAATTTGATATAGAACTGCGTTTTGGAGAAGATTTATCTGTTCTCATATCAGAGCTAGATATAGTGGTGCAACAGCTCGCTAATTTGAATTGGGAAAATATAAATGAAAATTGGCAAGCGCTAAAGCAGCAACTTATGTGGGACGCTTACTATACTTTTACACAGCAGTTGGAAAATATGTTTGAGGGCTGATTATGAAATTGATGGTTAATCATCAAACGCATTATAGCTATACTGAAACTGCTCGGAACAGCATTCAGTATATTAAAATGATGCCTCAAACATCGCCTCACCAACATGTTATGAATTGGGCAATTAGCGTGCCGGGTGATAAAACAATAAAGAGAGATATATTTAACAATGTATGGATGACGGCTAGTCAGCGTTATCCATACCAACATCTTACATTTATGGCCCAAGGAATTGTTGAGCTTCAAAATATAGAACTAGGTTGTGTAGATCTCTCTACACCTACTAATTTGTTTTTGCAGATGACAGGTGCAACCCGATGTGATACGGAAATGTTGGACTTTGCAAAAAATATTGTGGTGAATAAAGACCGACAACATATTGCATTATTAAGCGAAAATATCTTACAGAAAATACTTTATCAGCCTGAAAGTACTTCGGTTCAGACAACTGCGATCGAAGCATTTCAAGCTGGACAAGGTGTATGCCAAGATCATGCTCACATTTTAATTGCGATGTGTCGTGCGCTACAATTACCTGCACGTTATGTCTCTGGTTATCTATTTGATCAAAACTATCCGCACCTGGCCAGTCACGCTTGGGCGGAGGTATTTTTAGAAAATCAGTGGTATTGTTTTGATGTAAGCAATCAGTTGTTTACACCCAAACATCATATCTACCTTGCAGTAGGACGTGACTATCTCGATGTGGCACCTATTCGTGGCGTAAGAGAGCAAGGTGGAGTTGAGAACATGATGTCTGTGGTTCAAGTGTTGGCATGTTGAATGTAAAGAGAATGAAATGACCTATTGTTGTGCGTTAAGATTGGAACAAGGTTTAGTGTTTATTAGTGACACAAGAACCAATGCAGGAGTTGACCATATTTCTGTGTTCCGAAAACTGCATACTTTCGGCGTTACCGGAGAACGTTTTATTGCCTTGCAAACTGCAGGTAACTTAGCAACAACGCAAGCTGTTATAGGTCATTTGCAAAATGCCCTGACTTTGCAGCAAGAGCCTAATCTATATAGTGTTAATACGATGTTTGAGGCGGCTGAACTAATTGGAAAAACCTTAAAAACTGTTTTAGAGGATATTAGTTCGGACACTCAAGAACAAATGAATTATGCCTGTAGTATTTTGGTGGGTGGGCAGATTAAGGGTGGTGACATGCAACTTTATAATGTCTATCCACAAGGCAATTTCATTTGCGCAACTACAGATACACCTTATTTTCAAATAGGTGAGAGTAAATACGGGAAGCCTATTCTGGATCGAGCTTTATATTATGCAATGCCACTAGATGATGCATTACGTTGTAGCCTGATTTCTTTTGATTCGACTTTGCGTTCAAATGTTTCTGTTGGCTTACCACTTGATGCATTGGTCTACATTAAAGATAGCTTTGTTATCCCCATGGGAAAACGAATAACCGAAGATGATCCTTATTTCTCACAGATTAGTAAACAATGGTCAGATACTCTTCGTCGGGGTTTACAGGAAATGCCAAAGCCTACAGATGATTACTGGCGATAAATTTTGAATGTTTAAATAAAAAAAATCCAAGCATGCTTGGATTTTTTTTATATTTTATTATTTAAGTACTTTTACGAGTGGGGCGATTGCTTAATCGACAGAGTAATTCATATCCTATCGTTCCGTTTGCATCCGCAACATCATCAACTAAGCGATGTGGACCCCAGAGTTCAACTGGAGTGCCTAATTTTACTTTCATGCCTGTCACGTCGATTGCAATCATATCCATACTCACTCGCCCTACAACCGCACAGGGTTGTTTATCAATAGCGACATAGTTCGGTTTAATATAAGCTCGTGGATAACCATCACCGTAACCTATAGAAACAATTGCAATATCCATTGCTTGAGTGGCACAGAAAGTTGATCCATAACCGACATGTTCATTAGTTTGAATATGGTTGAGTGCAATTACTTCTGCTGAAAAAGTCATCACTGGTTTTAAGTCAAGATCATGGACTGTTTGATCTGCAAAAGGTGAGGCGCCGTAAAGCATGATACCCGGACGAACATAATCAAAATGTAACTCTGGCCATTTATAAATAGCAGCAGAATTACAGCAAGAAGCTAACACTGGATCACAAGCTTGTTTAACTTGTAGAAATTGTTGTTTTTGTTGCTCGTTAAGTGGATGGTCTACATCTGCATTTGCGAAATGCATTGCAAGTACACAAGTAAATCCTTCAGATTTTAAAGTCTTAATAACTTCAATAACTTCTGGATTTTTAAAACCTAACCGGTTCATCCCACTATTAAGTTTAACCCAGACTTTTAAACCTTGATTGATGTACGCTTGTTTGTGTTTAATCAACCATTCAAACTGTTGTTGATGGTGAATGATACATTCAAATTTTTGTTTAATTGCAATTGGCATTTCATCTTCAGAAAATACCCCTTCAATTAAAGTGACAGGTTGTTGAAATCCTAATTCACGAATTTCCAAACCTTCTTGTAGGCAGGCGACACCAAAGGCATCTGATGCATTTAAGGCTGCTAAACAGTCTTTGATTCCATGTCCATAAGCATTGGCTTTTACCATACTTACAATTTTTGAATTTGTTGCGAGTTGTTTGACACGGTTTAAGTTATATTGAAGTGCATTGCGGTCAATATAAACTGTTGCTTGGCGCACCCTCATTTACTCCTTTGGGCTAGAGATAGAGCTTATTCTTCATCATCATATTGGCTGTAATACTCAGGAGAGAGATTACTAAATCGAGTATATTGACCTTCAAAAGCAAGACGAACTGAACCAATTGGACCGTTACGCTGCTTACCAATAATAATTTCTGCAGTGCCGGCCTCTTTTGACTCTTTGTTATAAACCTCATCACGGTAAATAAACATAATTAAGTCGGCATCCTGCTCGATCGCACCGGATTCACGTAAGTCGGACATTACAGGGCGTTTATTTGGACGGTTTTCCAGACTTCGGTTAAGCTGAGAAAGTGCAATAACAGGACATTGCATCTCTTTCGCCAATGCTTTTAAGCTACGAGAAATTTCTGAGATCTCGCCTACACGGTTATCACCCATGCCCGGGACTTTCATGAGCTGCAAGTAATCGACCATGATACAACCGATTTTACCATCATGCATTTTGGCAACACGACGAGCACGGGCACGAAGTTCAGTTGGAGGTAGGGCTGATGAGTCATCAATATACAAATGCATTTGCTGAAGCTGCAAAATTGTACCAGTCACCTTGGTCCATTCATCTGCATCGAGGTTACCAGAGCGTAAATGTCCTTGATGGACTTTACCCATTGCGGAAATAAGACGCATCGCAATAGAGTCTGCTGGCATCTCCATTGAAAAGACCAGAGCAGGTAACTTGTTATATTGCAAAACACTCTCAACCAAATTCATGGCAAAAGTAGTTTTACCCATTGATGGGCGTGCAGCAACGATAATTAAGTCACCAGGTTGCATACCAGATGTTTTATTATCAAGTTCTAAGAAGCCAGTCGTTAAACCTGTAATATTGCCATCTAATTTTGAAAGCTCATCAAGCTTACTAATTACGTCTGCGGTAACAGAACTAATAGATTTAGGACCAGCATCTTTTTTATTGTTATTGTGCTGTTCTGCTAATGAGAAAATACTTGTTTCAGCTAAGTCTAAAATTTCACTTACACCGCGGCCTTTCGTGTCATAAGCATTTTGCAAAATTTCAGTACTAACTTTAATCATGCTACGAAGCGTAGAAAACTCTTTAATTTTAGTGGCATAAGTTTCTAAGTTATAGAAACTTGAAGGTGAGTCAGCCATGAGCTGCATTAAATATTCTTCGCCACCGATAGCATCAAGTAAATTTTGTTTTAAGAGCCAGTCACTTACTAAGACAGCATCATAGGGTGAGTTTTCTTGTGCTAATTTCTCGATTGCACGAAAAATATATTTATGGCGAGTCGCGTAAAAATCATTTTCTTTGAGTACATCGTTAACTTGTTCGAAAGATTCGGCAACTGTCATCAGGGCAGCTAGCACAGCTTGTTCAATAGCTAAATTGTGTGGGGGAGTGCGAAACTCTTTAAGTTGGCCTGATTCACTCGTTTTATTTTCTGTTGGAGATGAAAGCGCTAAAGAAGTGGCATTCGCCTGAGACATAATTAGACCTGATGATAAAGAAAGGTGTACACAAAGAGGCTGTAAAGCCGAGAACTATCTTAAAACAAAATTAAATAAACTACCTAATTAAAAAACCAATTAAACTGAAGAACTGATCAGGAATTAATATATCTTATTTTAAAATTTGAAACATAAAAAAAGAGCATGCAAAAGCATGCTCTTTTTTTGATGAGAAATTACTCAGATACGATAGTAACGAGAACTTCTGCAACAACATCATGGTGCAATTGGATTGCGATGTTGAATTCACCAGTGTGACGAAGCGCGCCATTTGGTAAACGAACTTCTGCACGGTCAACTGTAAGACCAGCATTCGTTAATGCGTCAGCGATGTCACGAGTACCGATAGAACCGAAGAGTTTACCTTCGTCACCAGCTTTAGCAGTGATAACGATGTTAACTTCATTCAATTGTTCAGCACGTGCTTGAGCAGCAGCTAAAACTTCAGCTTCTTGCTTCTCAAGTTCAGCACGACGAGCTTCAAAAGCAGCAGTGTTAGCTTCAGTAGCTGCAACTGCTTTACCTTGAGGGATAAGGAAGTTACGGCCGTAACCAGCTTTAACTGATACTTTATCGCCTAATTTACCAAGGTTCTTAATGCGTTGTAATAAGATAACGTCCACAGATCACCTCACTTATGGTTGTCAGTGTACGGAATCAAAGACAAATAGCGAGCTTGTTTGATAGCAAGTGCTAATTGACGTTGATAACGAGCTTTAGTACCAGTGATACGGCTAGGAACAATCTTGCCGTTTTCAGTGATGTACTGTTTTAAAGTGTCGATATCTTTGTAGTCGATGTACGCAACATTCTCAGCTGTAAAGCGGCAGAACTTGCGACGACGGTAAAAACGTGCCATTGATGTTCTCCTTATTCAGCTTCTTGAGCAACTTGCTGTGCTTCTTCGCGTTGAGCTTTACGCGCACGCTTTTCTTCAGCACTCTTAGCAAGCAATGACTCTTCAGTGATTGCGTGTTCACGACGGATGATAAGGTTACGAATGATCGCGTCGTTATAACGGAATAATTCTTCTAACTCATCAAGCGTAGTTTGACCACATTCAACATTCATAAGAATGTAGTGCGCTTTGTGAATTTTGTTAATTGGGTAAGCCAATTGACGACGGCCCCAATCTTCTAAACGGTGAATTTGACCTTCAGCTTCTTTGATCTGAGAGATATAGCGTTCAACCATACCTACAACTTGATCGCTTTGGTCTGGGTGTACCAAAAGTACGATTTCGTAATGACGCATTGTCAGCTCCTTACGGTTTAAACAGCCCCTAATAAAAAAATTAGAAGCAAGGAGTCATAACTTAATAAGTTATGTCGCAAAATTTGCGAAGGCTGAATTATAGGTAAAAGTTCGACTAAAAACAAATCTTTTGATCAGAAAAGTAAAACTTCTTTACTATAAAGAGGAATCCTCTCTTGTTTAAAAGAGAGGAAGATTTGGAGCAGGGGATTGATAGGTAAAGCTAAAGCTCAAACTTAACAGGGTAATTAATATGACCGAGTACAGGAAAAAACGTTTAGCCCACAATTGATCATTTTCGGCTTTAAATCCAATAACTGATAAATATAACCAATATGCAGTCAAAGCATTAAAGGTAATTAAAAAGAATACATTGGTATAGCCAAAACAATATAACCCATTCAAAACAGCTGCAAATAATAGGATATATATTACACATTCAATTTTCGTACGATAAATAGAACGTGCTACAGGCAAAATTGGAATTCCCGCATTTTTGTAATCATCAAAACGATAAATTGCAATTGCCCAAGAGTGAGGCATTTGCCATAAAGCGTATGCTAAAAACAAAAGCAAGGCTGCCACATCAAATTGATGAGTTACTGCTGTATAACCAATAACAGGAGGGCTCGCTCCGGAGATACTACCAATGACGGTTTGATGGATTGAGGTGCGTTTGGTCCACAAACTATAAAAACCGACATAGACAATAAAACCAATCATTGCAAACAAAAATGCATAACCATTTACACCGAACCACAAAATGCTAAAACCAATTACTCCAAGCACTAATGCATATATCAGCGCAACAGTAGGAGAGATTGTTTTTTTAACTAGTGCGCGGTTTTGTGTGCGCTGCATCTTTGTATCAATATCTTGATCTATAACATTATTAACCACACAACCAGAAGCTACAACTAAAGTTGTTCCAAGTAGGGTGAGAAGTAATAATAAGATGTCTATAGAGCCTTGGGCGGCTAAGAAAAAGCCGCCCAAGGTGGTAATGAAATTACCGAAGAGAATTCCTGGTTTAGTCAGGAATAGATATTTTCTCAACATGACAATCAGTTTAGATCATCATATTGTAGTGAAGGTAATTCATAATCCACACAGAACCGATTAAAAGTACGGCGATACATAGGATTGTGTAGATGAATGCAATCATATTCCAACGTTGTTCAGATGATGTATTCATGTGTAGGAAGTACACAAGTTGTACAAGAACCTGAGCAACCGCAGTGATTGCAATCACTGTAACTAAAAGACCACGACTGAAACCACCCGCCATCACCATCCCGAAAGGGATGATGGTGAGGATAACAGAAAGGATAAATCCAACAGTGTATTGCTTAAAGTTACCGTGTGACGCACCAGCAGCATTATGCTCATGACTACTCATTAGAGAACTCCCAGTAAGTAAACGACGCTGAATACACAGATCCAAACGATGTCAAGGAAGTGCCAGAACAAGCTTAAGCAAGCAAGACGACGTGTATTCGGTAAAGTCAAACCTTTAGTTTTGATTTGATACATTAATACTAGCATCCACACTAAACCAGAAGTTACGTGGATACCGTGTGTACCAACCAAAGTAAAGAACGATGATAAGAATGCACTGTGAGTTGGACCATGGCCTTCATGTACAAGGTGATGGAATTCATAGACTTCCATTCCAATGAACGATGCACCAAAAAGGAATGTAATAAATAACCAAGTGATAACTTGATTTACATTCTTTTTATAAGATGCAAGTACAGCAAAACCAAAGGTTACCGATGAAATCAATAAGGCAAATGTTTCAGTTAACACGAAGCCTAATGAGTCATGGAATAGGTCATATGCGCTTGGAGTGCCTGCTGGAACATGACTGCTTAATACAGCGAACGCAATGAAGAGTGATCCGAAAAGAATCAAGTCACTCATCAAGTATGTCCAGAAACCAAAAACCGTTAAGTCGGTATCATCATGTTCATGATGACCGTCATGGCCGTGGTTGTCGTGATGAAGTACTTCAGCCATTTCCTTAGTCCTTCTTCAAGTGTTTTTCAAGTAAAGCATAGCGTTCGTTTTCAATACGCTCAACTTCAGCAGCAGGAACGTAGTAGTCAACATTCTTAGTGAATGAGCTTACGATCAAGCTAACAACAGCTGCAACGAATGAAACAACAACGAGCCACCAAATATGCCAGATGAGTGCAAAGCCAAGAAGAGTAATGAACATTGCAATGACAAAACCAGCAGCACGATCAGTCGGCATGTGGATGTCTTCATATTTAGTGTTACGTGCGTATGCTACACCATTTTCTTTGTCAGTCCAGAAACGGTCGATACCGCTTGCATCTGGTTCATGTGCAAAGTTGTAGAATGGAGCAGGGGAAGAGGTCGCCCATTCAAGCGTACGAGCATCCCATGGATCGCCAGTAAGGTCCATGTTGTCTTTGCGTTGTAAGAAACCAACGATGATTTGCATTAAGAAACATGCAATACCAATCGCAACAAGAACAGCACCAAATAATGCAATCGCAAGGTACGGATCCCATTCAGGGTTGTCATATGTATTCAAACGACGAGTCATACCCATGAAACCAAGGATATAAAGTGGCATGAATGCAAAATAGAAACCAAAGAACCAGAACCAGAACGCAGCTTTACCCCATGCTTCGTTGAGCTTCCAACCAAACATTTTTGGCCAGTAGTAAATGATGCCGGCAAACATACCAAACACCACACCACCGATAATTACGTTATGGAAGTGAGCGATCAAGAATAATGAGTTGTGTACCAAGAAGTCCGCAGGTGGAACAGCCATAAGTACACCAGTTAAACCACCGATACCGAATGTTACAAGGAAGCCAAGCGTCCATAACATTGGAGTAGTAAAGGTGATGCGACCTTTATACATGGTGAATAACCAAGAGAAGATTTTAACACCAGTAGGAATCGCAATAACCATGGTCATGATACCGAAGAACGCGTTAACGTTCGCACCAGCACCCATGGTGAAGAAGTGGTGAAGCCATACAACAAACGCAAGAACAGTAATCGCGATAGTTGCATACACCATAGACTTGTAACCGAACAACGCTTTACGAGAGAAGGTTGCAACGATTTCTGAGTATAGACCAAATGCTGGTAATACCAAGATATATACTTCAGGGTGACCCCATGTCCAGATCAAGTTCACATAAAGCATTGGGCTACCGCCAAGCTCATTTGTGAAGAAATGGAAGCCGAAGTAACGGTCTAGAGTAAGCATTGCAAGTGTACCTGTTAATACAGGGAATGATGCAATGATTAATACAGCCGTACAAAGTGAAGTCCACGTGAAAATAGGCATGTCCATTAATTTCATGCCCGGTGCACGCATTTTGATGATGGTAACGAAGAAGTTAACACCAGATAAAAGCGTACCTAGACCAGAAACCTGAAGTGCCCAGATATAGTAGTCGACACCTACACCAGGAGAATATTGAATGCCAGATAGAGGAGGGTAAGCCATCCAACCAGTCGCAGCAAATTCACCTAACACAAGTGAAAGCATCATCAAACCAGCAGCACCAGCGAATAACCAGAAGCTTAAAGAGTTCAATAATGGGAAAGCAACGTCGCGAGCACCAATCTGTAAAGGTACAGAGATGTTCATCATACCTACAACGAGACCCATTGCTACGAAGAAGATCATGATTACACCGTGTGCGGTGAAGATCTGGTCATAGTGGTCAGGATGTAGATAACCTTCGCCGCCGCCTTTAGCGAGGAAAAGTTGTAAACGCATCATGATCGCATCGGCGAAACCACGCAGAAGCATGACAACAGATACGATGATATACATGATACCAATCTTTTTATGGTCTACCGTAATAAACCACTCATTCCACAAATATCCCCATTTTTTGAAATAGGTGATACCGCCAAGCACTGCAATTGCACCAATTGCCATAAGGACCATGGTGACAAGTACGATTGGCTCTGTCGGGATAGAGTCCCAACCCAGTTTACCAAAAATCATATCCATGTCTTATTCCCCTTGAGCAGCGTGTTCAGCTGCAGCATGAGTGTCAGCTGTTGCGTGTTCAGCAGAGTGGTCAACACCATGATAGTTACTCATATAGTGGTTGATAATTGTTTCAAACAATTTAGGCTCAACAGTAGAGTAATAAGTCACAGGGTGTGGCTTAGTCGGGAACGGTTTCATAGCTTCAGCTTCAGCAACTGCTTTTTCATCACCAGCAGCTTTAGCACGATTTACTAAATGCTCGATCTGATGCTTAGAACGGTTACCATCACGTAAGGTTGCCAATTCAGCTTGGTCAAGCGTAGTTTTTTGAACTGCTTCTGGGTTAATGGTTGAACCATTACCTGCTTTAACCGCTGCTACCCATTCGTTGAATTGTTGCTCTGTAACACTATGCGCCTTGAAACGCATTTGAGAGAAACCGTAACCTGAGTAGTTAGAAGAGAAACCACGATATACACCAGTTTCATTTGCTAACAAATGAAGGTGAGTTTGCATACCTGCCATTGCATAAATCTGGCCGCCTAACTGTGGAATGAAGAATGAGTTCATTGTAAAGTTAGAAGTGATTTTAAAGCTTAACGGAGTTTTTTCAGGGAAACGTACTTCGTTAACTGTTGCAATGTTTTGTTCAGGATAAATAAAGATCCACTTAAACTGTTCAGCAATAACTTGAATAGTTAAAGGTGCTTTATCTGATTCTAAAGGACGGTATGGGTCATACTTGTGGGAACCCCACCAAGTTAACCAAGCTAAAATACCAATAATAATGACAGGGATACCCCATACTACAACTTCAATTGCAGTTGAGTGTGCCCATGTAGGTTTATAGTCTGCATCTTTATTTGACGCGCGATATTTCCAACCAAACCATAATGCCATGATGATTGAAGGAATCACCACAAGTAACATTAAATAGATCGCAGTCATCATAAGGTCACTTTGACCTTGACCAACTGGACCTTTAGAGTTTAGAAGTACCATATCACCACCACACCCAGTCAAAAGTGCGGCAAGCGTTGATAAAGACAATACAGCTAAAATCGTTTGTCTCATTTTACAACCTCGGTGAAGAGTCCCATTCCCTAATTAAATATGGGATAGCGATTAAAGTGTCGCATGATTGAGAACGCTAATCCTTAAATTTAGACTTCTCAATTATATGACACCGCTACGTTGTAGGGCATTATGCCTCATATCGACAAACTAAGCTATACATAAAGTAGGCTGAAATAATTGTTTTAAAACCCGATTTTTTTTGTAGGGTATCTAATTTCAATAGAGCTTTTATTTAAATATCAACTCACTATAGAAAAAAGGAGGCAGGGTGCCTCCTCTTTTTTTAGACATTAAATGAATGAGTCATTCACTATCATTTGATCACTTTTGTTCTTGCAATTTTGTCATGTAAAGCTTGTCGCTTTTGTCCTAATGCAAAAGCATAGTCAATAATTGTACTGATCGGCATAAACAGTAAGTTTAATATGATAAAAACAATACTTCTTAATAAGAAGATGCGAGTTAAATTAACCTTGCTATTGTCCTCAGCATCTACAATTTTAATTCCAACGATTTTCTTACCTATACTCTGACCAAACTTTGTTAAAAGAACGGCTTGAATTGCAAGCATAATTACGACGTAAAGAAGCATTGAATGCCAAGCTTCTATTGGAATTAAAGTAAAAAGTTGTTGTTGCAATTCTGCAGCTTTAGTCGATGCGACTTCGGCAGATTGCATCTGTTTTTGCAGCTCGAATAATTGCTTATATTGAGCTTCATTAAAGAAAAAAGAAGGAATTGCAGCGATTGGTAACCAAAGCAATAAATCAATAATTTTTGCTAAAGCCCGAGCCGGAATAGACGCAAGTTCATGAACTTTAGGTTCTACACGAATTTGACGAATAGTTTCATTAGTTGATGTATTCGTGTTTATTGTAGGTACAGAATAACCGATAGGTTGATATACAAGTTTACCTTGGGTTAATTCTCCTAAAGCTTTCCATTCTGTCATGCCTTCATGCCAAGCTAAATCAGTTAACAAAATTTGTTGGCTAGCCAACATTTGATTTACTTGTTCTAAAGTATAAGGCCCAGCTTGTTGATTATTACGTGCCAAGTAAATTTGCATAAATAAAAATTCTCTATTCTAAAGATGAAAAAAGACCCACGGATGGGCCTTTTTTTATAACATATTAGATTTGCTTGATTTTTTCTTCAGCAAGGAAGAACCATGTATCTAAAACTGAGTCTGGGTTAAGAGAGACAGATTCGATACCTTGTTCCATTAACCATTTTGCAAGATCTGGATGGTCTGAAGGACCCTGACCACAGATACCTACATATTTACCTGCTTTACGGCAGGCATGGATTGCCATTGAAAGAAGAGCTTTAACAGCTGCATCACGTTCATCAAATAAGTGTGAAACAATACCTGAGTCACGGTCAAGGCCTAACGTTAACTGAGTTAAGTCATTAGAACCAATAGAGAAACCATCGAAGTGCTCTAAGAATTGTTCAGCTAACAAGGCATTAGTTGGTAATTCACACATCATGATTACTTTTAAGCCGTTCTCACCACGTTTTAAGCCATTTTGTGCAAGTAATTCAATAACACGTTTCGCTTCAGATACTGTGCGTACAAAAGGAATCATGATTTGAATATTGGTTAGACCCATTTCATCACGAACTTTCTTAAGTGCGCGACATTCTAATTCGAAACAATCACGGAAGTTATCAGATACATAACGGCTTGCACCACGGAAACCGAGCATTGGGTTTTCTTCTTCAGGCTCGTATAACTTACCACCAATTAAGTTTGCGTATTCGTTTGACTTGAAGTCAGACATACGAACGATCACTGGCTTGTCACCAAATGCAGCAGCAAGAGTCGCAATACCTTCAACCAATTTTTCAACATAGAAATCTACAGGTGAAGCATAACCCGCTGTACGAGTTAAAACCGCAGCACGAGTTTCACGAGGTAGGCTATCAATGTTGAGTAGGGCTTTAGGGTGCACACCGATCATACGGTTAATGATGAACTCAAGACGAGCAAGGCCAATACCTTCATTTGGAATTTGAGCAAAGTCAAATGCACGGTCAGGGTTACCTACGTTCATCATAATTTTGAACGAAAGCTTAGGCATAGATTCGATTGAGTTGCGTTGAACTTCAAAATCTAAAGCACCTTCGTAAATGAAACCTGTATCACCTTCAGCACAAGAAACAGTTACTTCCTGGCCATCAGTTAATACTTCTGTTGCGTTCCCACAACCAACAATCGCTGGTACACCAAGTTCACGTGCAATAATTGCTGCGTGACATGTACGACCACCACGGTTAGTGATAATTGCAGCAGCACGTTTCATTACCGGTTCCCAGTCAGGATCGGTCATATCTGATACAAGAACGTCGCCTTCTTGAACTTTGTCCATTTCTTTAATTGAGTTAACAATACGGACTTTACCAGAACCAATACGTTGACCAATTGAACGACCTTCACAAAGAACAGTACCTCTTTGTTTGAGAAGGTAGCGTTCCATAGTGCCTACATTTTGGCGGCTTTTTACAGTTTCAGGACGGGCTTGAACAATATAAATTTGACCGTCATCACCGTCTTTTGCCCATTCGATGTCCATTGGCGCACCGTAATGCTGCTCAATGATAAGCGCTTGTTTTGCAAGCTCTTGTAACTCATGGTCATTTAAAGCGAATTGTTGACGATCTTGTTTTTCAACATCAACAACAACAACAGATTTACCCGCGGAACCTTCTTCACCATAAATCATTTTTTGGTGTTTAGAGCCAAGGTTACGACGTAAAACAGAATGTCTTCCTGCATTTAATAATGGTTTAGATAAGTAAAACTCATCTGGGTTAACGGCACCTTGTACAACCATTTCACCTAAACCGTAAGAGGCAGTGATAAATACAACATCACGGAAACCAGATTCTGTATCAAGTGTAAACATTACACCCGCAGCGCCAGTTTCAGAACGAACCATACGCTGAACACCCGCTGAAAGTGCAACGATGTCATGATCAAAACCTTGATGCACACGGTAAGAAATTGCACGGTCATTATATAAAGAAGCAAATACTTCTTTAATCGCAATAAGTACGTTATCAATACCGCGAATATTCAAGAAAGTTTCTTGTTGACCCGCGAAAGAAGCATCTGGTAAATCTTCAGCAGTTGCAGATGAACGAACGGCAACCGCGATATCAGGGTTGCCGTTAGAAAGTGCTGTAAAAGCGGCGCGAATTTCTTGTTCTAAGGTTGCAGTGAGTGGAGTCTCTACAATCCATTGACGAATTTTAGCGCCTGTTTCTGCAAGAGCATTTACGTCATCGACGTTGAGTTGAGCAAGTTCTGCTTGAATTCGAGCGTTAAGACCACTTTGGTCTAAGAACTCACGATAGGCAGCAGCAGTAGTTGCAAAGCCACCAGGTACCGATACACCAGCATTTGATAAATGGCTGATCATTTCACCCAAAGATGAGTTTTTCCCACCTACGAGTTCGACATCGTGTTTCCCTAATTTTTCTAGACCGATTACGCGCGCTTCCAAAGTTTTCACTCCACTTTTGCAGTATTAATGTCTATCTTGGCATGAAATTATAAAAATAAAGTGCTTAGTTGAGAATTATACTAAGCGACAGTCATGTAAGATCAGTTTACTATAAAGATTATATAGCACTAAGACAAATGTTTAAGGAGAATTTTAATGTCAGAAAGTAAACAATTTAAGCGGAGTGTTTTTTTTATTTCTGATGGAACTGCAATTACTGCCGAGACTCTTGGACATTCGTTATTAGCACAATTTCCCAATGTAGATTTTGATATTCACATCATGCCATATATTACAACTGAAGAGGCGGCAATGGATGTGGTGGTTGAGATTAATCGATGCCAAACCAAAGACGGTTGTCTACCTTTAGTATTTGATACTTTAGTCGATCCGCATGTGCGAGAGATTATTAATACGGCTAAAGCGGTTAATCTGGATGTGTTTGAAGGTTTAATTAGTAAACTTGAACAAGAACTTGGAACACCACCAACAACATTGGTCGGGCAGACTCATGCGGTAACCGATTCTGAATATTATAAAGCCCGTATCGATGCTGTTCATTTTGCGCTTGATAATGATGATGGGGCACGTACTCGTCATTATGATAAAGCGGATTTAATCTTAATTGGAGTTTCCCGTTCGGGTAAAACACCGACTTCCATTTACTTATCTCTTCAATTCGGTATTCGCGTTGCAAACTACCCGTTAACTGAAGAAGATTTAGATGATAACCGTTTACCAGCAGTATTAAGAGCTCATCGTAGCAAGTTATTTGGTTTGATGATTGATGCTGAGCGTTTGGTCGCAATTCGTAGTGAACGTAAAGCGAATAGCCGTTATGCAAGTTTTAGCCAATGCCAAATGGAGCTAAGAGCAATTGAAGGGATTTATATTTCAGAAGGCATTAAATATTTAAATGTGACCGAAATGTCGATTGAAGAGATTTCAACTCGTATTTTACAAATGACGGGATTAAAACGTCGTATTGGTTAATTTAATCAATTGTTTATTTTAACCATTCAATTTTTGTATATTAATTTATAGATAAGTTGAATGGTTTTTTAATATATATCACAGACAAAAATTAAAGTTTTATATATAAAACTAAATATTATTAAATAGTTTTTATTGGTTATAAGCCCGTAGTTATTTTGAAACTCATTTGTAAATTTAAATAACACTATTGAAAAGAAGTGTATGTTTTTTATTGTGCTGAAAAATAGTAATTCTTTATTTTTTATAAATATTTTTTAAAAGCATTCATGAAAAATCCACAATTTGTAAAATGTTAAATAGGTCACACTTTTTTGGTATTGTGTGATTGGTTTTTAATTTTAATTATACTTTCCCACCTCGATATGGGACTATCCGATTATCAAAATGCTAAAAAAATGTGTTTTTTCATTGGTATATATCTTGCCTCTTAATTTATATGCTGCTCAAGTAGATGAATTGCGAGAGCAAGCTATTCACACTTACAAAACTGGGCAAACTCAACAAGCAATATTGCAATTAGAACAATTGCTAAATAAGTATCCACATGACCAAAAATTACTGGCTGATTATTTAGTTGTAATGTCAAGTGAAAAAAGAGATTTATTAACTTTTTCTTCTCAGTATTTAGCAAATGTTAATTATGTGACTTTTCCAGAATATGGGCAACTACCATTAATACGTAATTTTCGTGATTTTAAACACTTTAAAAATGCAATTGAGTGGTCGAATAAATTTAATATTCAAAAGACATCTGATGGGCAGATTTTATTAGCGGTTCTATATGCTGAGGCTAAAGATCCTGTAAATGCTAAGGTGCATTTATCTGGTATTAAGAGTAAAAATCTTACAGCCGATCAATTTGTTCAAATTGCTTATGCATATCGACTCATTAATTCACCTGTAGATGCTTTATCTGCAATCGAGCAAGCTTATCAACAACAACCAAAATCTTTTGCGGTTTTGCAAGAATATAGTTACGACTTGGCGGCTGTAGGCGCTTATAAAAAAGCTCAGCAGTTGCTGACTGCCAGTGATAAAAATGCGCAAACAGAATCGTTACAACACTGGTTACAAGTCAGCGAGTTTTCTCAACGTGTAAATAACGCAATTACCCGCTATAAATATTTGAATCGTGAAGGCATGTCGGACAGTGAAGGCTTTGCCGAGCTTGATGCTGTGTTGAAACAAGGTGAACAAATACAGCCTTTGATTCAACCGTCAGACCCTAATTATTTAAGATTTCATTATGACTATTTGTATGCTTTGGACTTTCGTGGGCGTAGCCGTACGGTATTAGATGAATTTACTAAATTAAATGTACCGTTTGAAAAGCTACCAGCTTATGTTCGTCATGCGATTGCTGATAGTTATTTAGCTGAAAGACAACCGCAGCAGGCTGAACTCGCTTTTAAAACCTTACTTACCGAAAAAAACTACTCAGATATGACGGTATATACGGGGCTTTATTATTCTTATATTGAACAAGAAAAATATAAGCAAGCTGAACAACTTTTAAGTGAGGTTGATCGTTTAATCCCTACGTATAAATATAGCCAAGCCAAGGGAGTAGATAAATCAAGCCATCCTGATCGTGATGATTATATTGCTTTACAAGGCATGCATTTAGCTTATGCAAATCATTTGGATAAATCAGAAAAGCACTTTCAAAAACAAGTAGATCTTGCACCTGCTAATGAAGGTTTAATTAATAACCTTGCTCGTGTTGAGCGCTGGAGAGATAAACCGTTACAGGCAAAGCAAACAATTGCTCGTTTAAATGGTTTAACACCCGTTGCTAAAGATACGCGTATTAATCAAATGCAAAATGCTCAGGCTTTAGGACATATTCCTGAATGGCGCAAAAGTACAGAAAGTCTTTTGCAATATTATCCTGAAGATAGCGGTGTAGTTAAAAGTCGAAAAGAGTTGGATGATCGTGATAGAGCAACCATCTCGCACTCTACAACTTGGGGGCAGAGTAAAGCAGAAAATAGCGATTCTGTGAGTGGGCAAAATGGCTTAAAAGATCGAGAAATGGAAACTCGTGTTAATAGCCCTTGGATTAAAGATAATTATCGTCTATTTGCTTGGCATCAAGATCGTTACGGTGAATACCGTTTTGGTGATGTGCATGACCAACGTTATGGGGTTGGTGCTGAGTGGCAAGCAAACCGTAAGGCATTGTCGGCAATTTTGTCGCAAAGTACAGATGGTGGCCAAGCAGGTGTTCGTCTTGATTGGTCGCAATGGTTAAACGACCACTGGCAATATCAATTGCAATATGACAGTCAGGCTAATATTCCATTACAAGCAATTGATGCTGGTGAGGATGGGCAAGCTTACCGTGCTGCTTTGACATGGCAAAAATATGAGTCACGCCAAATTGGAGCGAGCTATGGCTTAACCGATATAAGTGACGGTAATAAACAACAAGAATTTTCTACTTTTTGGCGTGAGCGATTATTTGATGCGCCTCACCATATTACTTACGGAACCGTTCGTGGATTTTATGGCAGCAATAGCCAAGATCAGACTGCTTACTTTAGCCCAAGCAATCATTACAGTGCCGAGTTGAATTTAAGCCATGACTGGGTCACTTGGCGAGAGTACGAACGCTCATTTAAACAACATTTTGAAGCTGGAGTAGGGCTATATAAACAAGCAGATTACTCAGCTCGACCAACATACTCTTTGCAATATCAACATCAATGGCAGCTCTCACGGACTTGGCAACTTAATTATGGAATTGGTTGGCAATACCATCCATATGATGGTCATGATGAACAACATACCTACGGTATTTTCGGATTTGAAGGGCGTTTTTAATGAATAACATGATGTCAAAAATGTTGAGCTGTGTGTTTGCCTCAACATTATTACCCGTACAATTTTCTCATGCCCGCATTGAAACTGAACTACCAAAAAATCATACGGTTTCGTTAACTTTTCATGACGTGCGAGATGACGTACTCAAGGAAGGTGACCGCGATGTTTATGCGATTCAGACCAATAATCTGGCACAGTTCCTCGATTGGCTTAGCCAGTCGGACTGGAAACCGATTCGACTAAAAGACATTGAAGAGGCACGTAAGCAAGGTAAAGAATTACCTCATAACTCTATTCTACTGACCTTTGATGATGGTGCTTTAAGTAGTTATAGCCGAGTATTTCCTTTGCTGAAGCAATATCAGATTCCAGCAGTTTTTGCTCTTCCAACCAGTTGGTTAAATGGCAATACTAAGGCAGGTTATGAAGCTTATGGGCAGGGTAACTTGGTGAACTGGGCTCAAGTTCGTGAAATGCAAGCATCGGGGTTAGCCGAGTTTGCAAGCCATAGTGATGATTTGCATCATGGTGTATTAGCCAATCCTCAAGGTAATGAGCAACCTGCTGCAACTTCTTATGCCTATTTAAAATCGCAATCACGTTATGAAACCGATGCGGAATATCAACAACGTATTTTGCAGGATTTAAAAAAATCTTATGCAGTTTTGAAAAAAGAAGTAGGGGTTAACCCTAAAGCAATTATTTGGCCTTATGGCGCCGTGAATGAACAGTTAGAGAAGCTAGCACAACAGGCAGGTTTCCAGTTTTCATTCAGTTTGGGACGTGATGGTATGAATCGCGTGAGTGACTCAACTTTTAAGCGTAGTTTAGTCATTGATAACCCTACAGCCGAACAACTGACAGAAGGAATGTTAAATATTCTGAATTTCGAAGAGTCAGATTTATTTAAGCAATCGCGTCATTTTGTGAGTATGGATTTAAAGCATTTGGCAGCGCCCCACAATACCCAAACTGATGAAAAACTTGGGCAGTTATTATCAAAACTGTATAGCTTAAAAAACAACGCTTTAATCTTAAAGCCTTTAGAAGACAAAGATGGAGATGGGCAATATGATGTCGCTTATTTCCCTACAAATAAAATATCTGTTCAACAAGATATTCTAAATCGTAGTTTATGGCAGGCTCAAACTCGTGCTGGTCAATCTGTAATATTAGAGTTGCCTGCTTATCCGCAAAAAGATAAACCATTTCTAACTGTAGATTTGGCTAAAGATATTGCGCGTTTTAACAGTAATTTAAGTGGTGTTCAGCTTAATGCAGGATCATCTTTAAATTGCGCAATGCAAAAAATAACCGTGCAAGAAAGCAGTTGCATTGAACAATCAAAACAGCTCGAACAACTGAGTCAACTGACTAAAAAAGCGGTCAAACCTTATTTAAATATGAGTAATCAGGCACAGTTTAGTTTATTGCTTACACCTGATTTAGATCATATCGAAAATCTACCTGAGCTTATAAAAACGCTTTTATTGCAACATGATTTAGTCAATTTGAAGTTCGATGTGATTGGCAAGAAAAAACAATTTAATCAGTTGTTAACGCTCTTAAATACACTTGATGAAAATAATAAGCAAAGAATAATGCTGACTTTAGTATTACCAGAAAATTCGCAAAAAAATGCTTGGGAAGAGGTTCAGCAAGGGCTCTTTTCTATTCAGCGAATAGGAATCCAGAAATTCGGTATTGATGGCTATGACTTTGAAAAATCAAAAGATGTTCATCAGTATTTATATAATCCGCTTAGTCTGAATGCTAGCCCTGTGATGTATCAGCCTTTTGCTGGATTGGTAGAGGGGAAAAAGTAATGAGAGTATTACTCGATATTCTGTTTGCTTTTGCCTTTTTATATCCCTTACTGATGGCTTGGACATGGATGGTAGGGGGACTTTGGTTTTTCTTTAAAAGAGAATACCGCGAACAAGCGCTTCCTGAACCTACAGGTGAAGGATGCAGTATCATCATTCCGTGTTTTAATGAAGAAGCGCAAGTACGCCAAACAATTCGTTATGCGCTACAAACCAAATATCCTAATTTTGAAGTCATTGCTGTTAATGACGGAAGTAGTGATAGGACCGCCGAAATTCTAGATGAATTGTCAGCGCAAGATTCACGACTTCGGGTTGTACACTTAGCAGAAAATCAGGGTAAGGCTGTAGCTTTAAGATCGGGAGTACTGGTTAGTAAATACGAATATCTTGTTTGTATCGATGGAGATGCGTTGTTGCATCCGCATGCGGTACTTTGGTTAATGCAACCATTTATTAACTTCCCGCGAATTGGTGCTGTAACTGGTAATCCACGAATTTTAAACCGATCTAGTATTTTAGGAAAATTACAAGTTGGTGAATTTTCTTCGATTATTGGTTTGATTAAACGTGCACAACGTACATATGGTCGTATTTTTACCGTATCTGGTGTGATTGCAGCATTTCGTAAAACTGCACTCGCTCGAGTCGGGTTTTGGTCAGACGATAAAATTACCGAAGATATTGATATTTCATGGAAGTTACAGCTAGACCATTGGGATATTCAGTATATTCCACAAGCACTTTGTTATATCTATATGCCTGAGACATTTAAAGGTCTATGGAAACAGCGTCTTCGCTGGGCGCAAGGTGGGGTAGAGGTTCTTATAGAATATATTCCACAAATGTTCAAACTGCGTGTTCGAAGAATGTGGCCGGTCATGATTGAGGCGCTAGTCAGTATTATCTGGTCTTATGTGATGATCATGATCTTCACGCTATTTTTTGTGGGATTGTTTATTGAGCTGCCTCAGCAATGGCAGATCAAAACGCTTATGCCACAGTGGTACGGTGTAATATTAGGCGGAACATGTTTGATCCAGTTTTTAGTGAGTTTGTGGATTGATCATCGTTATGACCGAGGGCGTTTTTTTAGAAATTACTTTTGGGTGATTTGGTACCCGTTATTTTTCTGGCTACTGACTTTGTTCACAAGTGTCGTTGCGGTACCAAAAACTTTATTTAACACAAAAAAACGTGCCCGTTGGGTAAGTCCAGACCGAGGCTTCCGTGGAGATAACCCATGAAACTTGAGGAAAATAAGGATATAGAGACTTTAGATATCCCTGAATATATTGATCAGCCGGAATATGTCAAAAATAAAACAGCAAACTATACATTACAAACCATTGGCTGGATTTGTTTAATGTGGCTGCTTTTCCCACTGGTTTCACTGTTTTTATGGGTTTTTGAAGGTCACTTAATTTATGATTACGTCTGGATAGACCACTTATCAGAAGTTAAGACCTTATTACATTTAGCATTAATGATCGGAATTAGCGCGCTTATTTTAATTTTATGGGCAAGTTATAACTGGATTAGGTTTAGTGGTGAGGACCGACGTGCTAAGGCACCTAATAGTTCTGTAGAATTATTAGCGGCCCAATTTTCAGTTACTTCCGATATGCTAAATGATTTGCAAGAAAAACAGCGCATCATTTTGCATTACGATGATCATGGTAATTTGCAAAAATATGAGTAAATAAAAAAGCATGGCCTAAAACCATGCTTTTTTTTACTTTTATGGTATTGCTCTGATAATAATATCAACGGGTTGTTCTATACCATCCATGCTGTGAATAGATCTATTGGTAATTTTAACAATTGGCCATGTTTGCAATTTACAGTTGGGTTTCTGAAGTGCTGCATAATAACTGTCGGATTTAAAAAATACTTTTTTGGTGGTTGCAGTATTGGGAGTCAAAAGACGCTTAAGCCATGGTTCGTTTACTTGGGTTTCTAGAAAACGTAATGCCAGAATGCTTTTAACACGATTGTTAAATAACCTGCGGTTTTTGATAATAAGTGGGTGAGTAATTAACTTATGTGTACCCATCTGACTATGGGGCAAAATAAAATGAGGGGTGATTTGGAAGACAGTCACAAATTTTGCTTGCTGGCAGATTTTTTCAAGATGAGTCACGCTATCTTGATTTGTACCAATAATCGCGACAGATGAATGTGAAAAGTCAAACTCTTTAATTGATGTTGAGGAAATCACTTGACCAGTAAAATCTTCGAAATCTTGAGAGATATTCTGAAAAATCACTGATTTTGAAGTGTTATTTTTAATATTAATACTCATTTTCCAAAAGTCCTTTTGGTTTTTTAAATCATGATGTTTTTATCGTTTTAATATAAATAACCAAGCAGGAAGTTGGGGTAAAGTCTTTTCAGATAGATGGTCATCCCATACTCGAAATTAATTCAAGTATGGGAATGCGAAGCGGAGTTTAATGTTCTGATTTTACATTCATGAGTTGTGTAAAGCTTTCTAAACGTTTAGCTGTATCGTATACATCACATGTAAAAATAAATTCATCAACATCGTATGTAGCTAACAGCTTTTGTAAACCAGAGCGAACCGTATCTACAGAACCAATTTGTGCCATTGCATAGAAGTTTTCGACAGAAAGTTGTTCTGCTGTATTCCATAATCCCTGCATTGATTCAACTGGAGGTTTAAGCTTCAAACTTTCTCCACGAATTAAACCTAATACGCGTTGGTAAGCACTTGTTGCTAGAAACTGTGCTTCCTCATCTGTATCTGCTACAACAACAGGTACACCCATTGAAACATATGGCTTATCTAGATACTCAGAAGGTTCAAAGTTCTCTCGATAAAGTTGAATGGCTTGACCTAACATACGTGGTGCAAAATGTGATGCAAATGAGTAGGGAAGTCCAAGTTTTGCCGCGAGTTGTGCACTAAATAGACTAGATCCAAGTAACCAAACAGGAACATGTGTGCTTTGCCCCGGTGTTGCAATAATTTTTTGTCCTGCTTGAGGTACATCGAAATATTTTAAGATTTCGACAACATCTCTAGGAAACTGATCTTCTGTTTCTTGATGACCACGGCGTAAAGCTCGCATGGTGAGTTGATCTGTACCGGGAGCACGGCCTAAACCAAGTTCAATACGATTTGGATATAAAGTAGCAAGCGTCCCGAATTGTTCTGCGACAACTAAAGGAGCATGGTTAGGAAGCATAATTCCGCCTGAACCTAAGCGAATATGCTGTGTATGTGCTGCAATAAAACCGAGTAAGACAGCGGTAGCTGAACTTGCGATTCCATCCATGTTGTGATGTTCAGCAAGCCAGAAACGTTCATAACCTAGTTTTTCTGCATGTTGTGCCAATTCTAATGCGTGACGTAATGAGAATTCGATGGTTTTATCATTACGAATAGGAGCAAGTTCCAAAATGGAGAACTTGGTATCTTGAAGTGATCGCATGCGATATTCTCGAATAAGGATATATCGAAATAATACGATATATGGGGTGTGATGTATATCGTTTTTTTTCGATATTAATTTTTAGCTATAAATAAAAAAGCACCCGAAGGTGCTCTTTTGATTCATCTGTGAATTAGCGGTTTTTATACCAACCACGGTGTAAGCCATTGTCATGGCGACGGCTACCACCTTTATAATAACGACGGTCACCATCGTAATATCTGCGGTCATCACGATCGTAACGATCACGGTCATAACGGTCATCGTAGTTACGGTCTTCAGCAACTTTACGACCTAATGCAGAACCACCAGCTGCACCTACTGCTGCACCGATGTATCCACCGTTGGTGCCGCCCATATTTTTGCCGACTGTATAACCAGCACCACCACCTAAAGCACCACCAATTGCAGCTTCTGTACGATTACGACGATCACTTGCTGCTGCTGCACCACCAGCACCACCTAAAGCAGCACCGATTGTTGCACCTGAGGTACCACCAA
>NZ_JEXG01000015.1:0-85846 GCF_000581275.1 Acinetobacter sp. 809848 | reverse complement strand
TCTAAGGCATGACGTAAACGAGCGAAAGTTAAATCAGGCCCAAGCGTAACCATTGATTGCATCACTGGTGTTGAACTCGTTGAACCGGCAATTGCGATAAAGAACGCTGGCATGAAATCACGTAGTTTAATGCCCATCTGATTCGCAAGATCCATTAGGGTTTGGCTAACGGTGTCATTATTCCAAGTAAACTGACCTTCAAGACGCCAAATTGCAAATTGTAAACTTTGACGAACTTGCTCTTGAGTCAATTTTTTACTTTCAAACATTTCAGCAGTAATTTGTGGCATATGGTTAAAATAGAAACCAGCCCAATTCACAGCTTCTGAAAGTAAATTAATACGTGGTTGAATAGCGGCAGCAATGTCTTCCAAAGTGTTGCGATCACTCTTCCATGTTAATAAACGGTCTAATAGTTGACTTGGAGTTAACCCTTTGATCCACTGACCGTTAAGCCAGTTCAATTTTTCAACGTCAAAAATTGGTCCACCTAGTGATACACGCTGAATATCAAAGTTATCCATCATATCTTGTAATGTGAAAACTTCTCTTTCATCCGGCATTGACCAACCCATGCGGCCTAAATAGTTGAGTAAGGCTTCTGGTAATACACCGATATCGCGGTAGTAGTTAATTGATGTCGGGTTTTTGCGTTTAGATAGTTTTGATTTATCTGGGTTACGCAACAATGGCATGTGGCAAAGAGTTGGCATTTCCCAACCAAAATATTGGTAAAGCAACTGATGCTTCGGTGCAGATGGAAGCCATTCTTCACCACGCAATACATGAGTGATTTCCATTAAATGGTCATCAACAACGTTAGCCAAGTGGTAAGTAGGTAAGCCATCTGTTTTAAGAAGGACTTGCATATCGACTTGAGCCCAAGGAATTTCAACTTCTCCACGTAGCAAGTCGTTAAATTTACAAACACCTTCTTCAGGTACTTTCATACGAATGACATGAGGTTCACCCGCTTCAAGACGTCGAGTCACTTCTTCTTGAGAAAGTTTTAAACCGCGGCCGTCATATTTTGGTGTTTCGCCACGTGCTTGTTGTTCAGCACGCATTTGGTCAAGTTCTTCTGCGGTTGCGAAACAGTAAAAAGCATGACCTTTTTCAACAAGTTCTAATGCGTATTGCTTATAAATTCCCATACGTTCAGATTGGCGATATGGTGCATGTGGGCCACCTACATCTGGACCTTCAGACCAATTCAAACCTAACCAACGTAATGAATCCAAAATCATTTTTTCAGACTCTGGTGTAGAACGAAGTTGGTCTGTATCTTCAATCCTTAAAATAAATTCTCCGCCATGTTGTTTCGCAAAACACATGTTAAATAAAGCAATATAGGCTGTGCCAACATGAGGAAAACCGGTAGGGGAAGGTGCAATACGAGTACGAACTTTCATAGATAAAGGGTCAAAATAAAAATTGAAACTATTATAACGAAAAAGCCCAGTATTCTGACGTTTTATTTAACGTCAGGCTGGGCTAAAACTGAAACGAAGAGGGGGTGTTTCAGATTTTAAGAAGCATGGGGCTGAAAGATTGCCTGAACAAAACGTGAAAAACGTTCGTGTTGTGCAGCAAGAAAATTTTGAGTTGGTGTAACGCGAATCGTATTTAGAACTTTAAGCTCATCATTTGTAGAAGGTAACACAATAGGGTTACGTTTCTGCTGATCTAAAGCTTTTTCAATAAGCGAAGTCTGCTTCTCTGAACCAGTTTTGCTTGGAGTATCTTTAAGTACTGCTGCTGCAGAAAACTGTGATGCCAAACTCAGCACCAAACTTAAGCTTAAAGCTTTTCCATAATGAATTTTCATTGTTAATCATCCCCTCTGTTTCATTACATTTCATCTATTTTTTGAGTTTAACAAAATGTAAAATTACGGTAATGCTACGATTTAAACATAAATATTAATAAAAAAGTGGAACTGTGTCACACTTTTTACAAAATTTACCTATATTTTAAACTGGTCGACTCAAATGTAGACCCTATGTATCCTTTACGCTTCATTATTTAACAAATTAATGTGTAGATAAAGTGAAGGTCTAAAATAAGTTGTAAGAATAATTACAAAATTTTTCAAAAATGAAATAACTTAGACATTCTAAGCTATATATCTAAAAAAGATTAATAAAAAAGATATAAATATAAGTAATTGATTGTAAAAAATAAAATTAAAAATATAGTTAAACTAAAACGAATGATGGATTTTGTAAATGAAAAAAATATCAATAATAGCTGTCGCTTTATATGTGGGAATAGCAACAACAGCGGCTCAAGCAGCGACCTCTTTTTTAAATGTTTCTTATGATCCGACTCGAGAGTTCTATCAAGAATATAACCAAGCATTTGGTAAATTTTGGAAACAGCGAACAGGGCAAGACGTTGAATTCAAACAGTCACATGGTGGATCTGGCAAACAAGCCCGCGCGGTAGCCACAGGACTTGAAGCTGATGTAGTAACGTTAGCATTAGCGAATGATATTGATGAGATTGTGAAAGCTGGGTTTATTCAGCCGAACTGGCAAAAAGAATTCCCAAATAATTCTGCCCCGTATACTTCGACTGTCGTGTTTCTAGTACGAAAAGGTAACCCAAAAAATATACGCGACTGGAATGATTTAACAAAACCAGGTGTGGAAATTATCACTCCTAACCCTAAAACAGGTGGCGCACCGCGTTGGATTTATCTTTCTGCATGGGGATATGCATTAAAACAGCCAGGTGGAAATGACACTAAGGCTCGAGAGCTAGTTAAAAAACTTTATCACAATGTGAAAGTTCTAGATTCGGGAGCCCGTGGTTCACTTACGACATTTGCCGAACGTGGCATTGGTGATGTTTTGTTGTCTTGGGAAAATGAAGCTTTGTTGGCGACGAAAGGACCTGATAAGGATAAATATCAAATTGTTTATCCATCAATTTCAATTTTGGCTGAACCATCCGTAGCGATTGTAGATAAAACCGTAGATAAAGATGGAAACCGAACCTTGGCAAAAGGTTATCTGAACTTTTTATATTCACCTTTAGGCCAAGAATTGGCTGCTAAACATTATTTCCGACCGCGTAATGCTCAAGTGGCTGCGAAATATGCAGTGCAATTCCCAAAAATTAAATTATTTACCATTAATGATGTGTTCGGTGGTTGGGCTAAAGCTCAGAAAACTCATTTTGCAAACGGTGCTATTTTTGATCAAATTTATGATGGCAAGCAGTAAATAAAATGATCTAAAAACAATAGTCCAAAAAGAAAACTTAGAAGTTAAATATTCATAAAGAAAGTAAGCAAACTTAAAAAAGTAAGCTTGCTTTCTTTTTTTGCTTAAAAAATGCTAATAAAACGGTTTTATCTATGAAAAATTAATATTTTCCTACAAAAAGCCGTTTGGCGTTGGTCATAAACAAGGTGATAATGTGCAGTTACATTTTTACGCAATGATTTAACACCTATGTCGCATATTTCTGTCTTACTTTTTGAGACCGTTGAGAGCTTATTGGCAGATCGCACAACAGGGGTGTATATCGATGCAACCTTCGGACGAGGTGGGCATACACGTTTATTGCTCTCGAAACTTGATGAAAATGCACGAGTATATGCATTTGATAAAGACCCTCAAGCTTTGGAAGTTGCAGCTGCTTTGGCACAAGAAGACCCGAGATTTACCATTATTCATGCCAGTTTTGCTGATATTAAAGAAAAAATGCAGGAAATTGGTGTGGTGAGTGTTGATGGCATTATGGCTGACTTAGGGGTGTCATCTCCTCAACTCGACCAAGCTGAGCGTGGTTTCAGTTTTATGCAGGATGGTCCTCTAGACATGCGAATGGATAATTCTAAGGGGTTAACCGCAGCTGAGTGGTTACTTGAAATTGAAGAAGAACAATTAGCAAATATTATTTATCAATATGGCGAAGAACGTTATAGTCGACGTATTGCAAAAGCGATTAAACAAGCTGGAAAACTAGATACAACAGCCCAATTGGCAGAACTTGTTAAAACAGCTCATCCAAAGTGGGAAAAACATAAGCATCCAGCAACACGTACATTTCAGGCAATTCGTATTGCTATTAATAAAGAACTAGATGATATTGAAGTATTTTTACCACAAGCTGTAGACTTACTAAAACCAAAAGGGCGTTTGTCTGTGATTAGCTTTCATTCTCTTGAAGATCGCTTGATCAAACAATTTATTCAAAAAGAATCGACTTTGGCAGAAGATATTGGCTGGGGAATTCCTCAGCAACAGGTAGATACAAGAAGGTTAAAGAAAATTTCACGGGTTCGTGCGAGTGAAGAAGAAGTAAAAGCGAACCCACGTTCACGTAGTGCATGGCTTCGGGTTGCTGAACGCTTGGAACAAAAAGGCGCGTAATGAAAAGCAGTGATGAAATTGAAACCACCGAAAATAAAGTGGTGAAAAAAGTTGTGGCATACACCGTATTAGTGGCGCTTGTTTTTATCAGTGCCATGATGGTGGTTTTTCAAGTATTTGAATATCGTCATGATTATAGAGAGCTCAGCTCTTATATGCGTGAACGTGATGATCTCAATGCTGAATGGGGGCGTTTGCTTATTGAGCAACAAACCTTCGGTGCAACAGCACAGATTGGTACGCGTGCTGTAACCCAACTACGCATGTTTTCGCCACCTGCTGCAGAAACGGTGGTAATTTCTTTACCGATGACCTCAGAGCAAAATAAGTAAGGCCTTGCTGTATGGTAGATAAGCGAATAAAGCAAACACGGAAAAAACAGCAGTCTATTTCGGAAAAACCAACTCTTGCCTTCGATATGTGGCGGTTTTATCTGCTCTGGGCAACAGTATTGCTCTGTTTTGTTGTATTAATTGCACGTGCATTTTATGTGCAAGTGATTAATAAAGACTTTTTACAAAACAAGGCCAATGCCAATATTTTGCGTACGGAACGTATTGAGGCAATGCGTGGGGTTATTAGCGACCGTCATGGTGTGCCTCTGGCCATTAGTACGCCTATTATGAAAATTGTCATTGATCCACGTGATTACTTTGATACCAAGCATTTATATGACGAAATTACAGCCGAATTAAAAAAAGATCCGAATAATCGTAAGTTAAAACGACAATTACCAGATAAAAACTTAAACCTTGATGAGTTGGCGGATGTGGTTGGTTTAGATCGTGCAGATCTAAAAAAACAGATGAATGCGCGCCCACGTTCTCGTTATTTGGTTTTGAAAAAAGAAGTGCCGCCACAGCAGGCAGATCTCATTACAAAGGGTAACTTCCAAGGCGTTTATGCTGAGAAAACATATAAACGTTATTATCCTCAACCGCAGCCAAATGCTCAGATTATTGGTTTAACCAATAGTGAAGGCCAAGGGATTGAAGGCTTGGAAATGCAGTTGAATAAACAACTGTCTGGGGTAGATGGCGAACAAAAAATTATTCGTGATAAACGTGGTAACCGCTTAAAAGTTTCAGAGGTTATTCGTGAAGGTGAGCCAGGCGAAAACATCACTTTAAGTATCGACTCTCGTTTGCAATACATTATGTACCGTGAGTTGACTGCTGCTGGTGTCGCAAATAACGCCCGTTCGGCGACAGCAATTGCTGTAGATGTTAAAACAGGCGAAATTCTGGCTATGACCAGTTGGCCATCTTATAACCCGAATGATAAAAACGGTTTATCTAATAAAGATGCCATGCGTAACCGCGGTGCGATTGATATGTTCGAGCCGGGTTCTACCATGAAGCCTTTTACAGTTTCTGCTGCACTCGAAACTGGACAATATACGCCAAATACGATTGTCAACACTTCACCAGGTTCAATGCGTTTAGGCTGGCATACCATTCGTGATACGCATAACTATGGTGCTTTGACTGTCAGTGGCGTAATTATTAAGTCATCAAACGTAGGTTCGGCAAAAATTGCATTGTCACTTCCTAAAGAAACGTTACCAAGCTTCTTTAACCGTGCTGGCTTTGGTAAACGTTCTGCTGTGAAGTTCCCCGGTGAAAGCTCTGGTTTAGTACTTCCTGTAAGCAAATTAAACTCTTCCCAAATTGGTACCATGGCTTATGGTTATGGTCTAAATGCAACTATTCTTCAGTTGGCGCAAGGCTATGCAATGCTTGCAAACCATGGGGTAAAAATGCCTCTAAGTTTGCATAAACTCGATCAAGCACCTAAAGGTGAGCAAGTTCTTGCTCCAAAAATTGCTGATCAGGTTTTGCTTATGCTTGAGCAGGTGACGATGCCGGGCGGTACTGCAAAGCAAGCTAATATTCCGGGTTATCGCGTTGGTGGTAAAACAGGTACAGCTCATAAACTTCGTGCAGATCGTAAAGGTTATTCAAATAATGAATACCGTGCTTTATTTGCAGGCGTAGCTCCGATTAGTGATCCTCGTTTAGCGGTTATTGTAGTTGTTGAAAATCCACAAGGCCGTTATTACGGTGGTTTGGTTGCGGCCCCTGTTTTCGCACGAATTATGCAAGAATCATTGCGCTTAATGAATGTGCCGCTTGATAAGCCCCTTGATACTCCAGAAAATCCTATTCGCAGGTAAGCTATGTCTGTTTCTTTCCAAGAAATTAATCCAGTTGAGATCGATGCACAGTGGTCTAAACAGCCTTTTCAAGGCTTTAGTTTAGACAGTCGTAAGGTTGCGTCAGGCCAGATCTTTATCGCTTTGACCAGTTATAGCCAACCTGAAAAAACACGCGCTTTTGCTGAGTCAGCTTTAGCTAATGGTGCACTTGCCATTATTAGCGAGACGGAGTTGGGCGTAGCAAATGAGTGGGTGTGTTCTGATGTGCGTCAACGTATGGGTGAATGGCAAGAACGTTATTTACAGCATATAGATCCCGTAGTACCAGTGCGTATTATTGCAGTGACTGGTACAAATGGTAAAACCACAATTTCGCGTCTAGTGGCTGAATTAATTAGCTCTCAACAACAGCGCTGTGCTGTGATGGGTACTACAGGCAATGGTATTTTGCCAGACTTAACACCCTCAACGCACACTACGCTTGATGCTTTACAACTGCAAAATGCATTGCATGATTATGCAAAACAAGGTGCGACTTTTGCTTCTTTAGAGGCAAGTTCACATGGTTTGGAACAAGGTCGTTTAAATGGTTGTGCGATTGAGATTGCTGTTTATAGCAATTTGAGTCGTGATCATCTGGATTACCACGGCACTTTAGAGGCTTATGCAGAGGCTAAGGCTCTTTTATTCCGTTTTAGCTCTTTAAAAGTAGCTGTTATTAATTTAGATGATGAGCATGCTGCTCTCATGATCAATGCAGCAAAGCAAAATCCTGCTCAACCGAAAATTTTAACGTATTCACTTACTCAAAATACTGCTGATTATTATATTACTGACCTGAGTTACAGTTTAGCAGGAGCGACATTTAATTTAGTGAGCCCACAAGGTTCTTTTGCTGTGCAAAGTCCATTGTTAGGGCATTTTAATGTCGAAAACTTGGTTGCAGCTCTTATTGCTGCTGAGCAAGCAGGTTTTGATTTAAAAGCGTTAGTAGCTTTCGTTCCTAAACTAATTGGTGCCCCAGGTCGAATGCAGGTTATTCGTGATGGTGAGCGTTTATTTGTTGTTGATTATGCGCATACACCAGATGCATTAATTCAAGTGCTTAAAACCTTAAAACGTCATGTGTCTAATCAACTTTGGGCTGTATTTGGGTGTGGCGGGGACCGCGATCGCGGTAAGCGCCCATTAATGACTCAAGCAGCTTTAGACGGCGCAAATCCAGTTATTTTGACGTCGGATAACCCAAGAACAGAAGACCCTGAACAAATTTTTGCTGACATGAAGCAAGGAATCGACTTTTCAGGGCACCGTATGCATGAAATTCATGACCGCCGTGAAGCAATTAAATTTGTTGCACAGCAGGCTCAGGCTGGTGATATTGTTGTGATTGCCGGTAAAGGACATGAAAATTATCAAGAAATTAATGGTGTGCGTCACTGGTTTGATGATGTTGTTGAAGTGCGTTCTGCGATTGATGCACAACATCACACTGTAGACGCTGCTTACCCTGCACAATAGGACGAATTATGCATACTTCAACCACCAGTACCGTGCCTTTGGAACCGTGGACAGCTCAACAATTACAACAGGCAACACAGGGCTACTGGCATAAAGACCAGATCCCTCAAACTGAAATTAAACGTATTTTGACGGACTCGCGTCATGCGGAAACTGGGGATGCCTTTTTAGCACTAAAAGGTGAGCGTTTCGATGCGCATGATTTCGTTGCGCAAGTTGCTGCAAATGGTTGTCAAATAGCTATTGTTGAACGTCCGCTAGATGTAGATATTGAACAACTCGTTGTTGCTGACACCAGATTGGCTTTAGGGCAACTCGGCGCTTATCGCCGTGAGCAAAACTCACAATTAAAGGTGATTGCCTTAACGGGAAGTAGTGGTAAAACTACAACCAAAGAAATGCTGGGAAGTATATTGTCGCGCTTAGCACCGACACTAATCACCCGAGGGAATTTAAATAATGACCTTGGTGTACCAATGATGTTGCTAGAGCTTCGCAAAGAACATCAATATGCGGTGATGGAGTTGGGTGCAAGCCATCAAGGCGAGATTGATTACACATCAAAACTCGTTCAGCCTCATGTTGCGGGCATATTAAATATTGGTACAGCTCATTTAGGCGAGTTTGGTGGTCGTGAAGGTATTTGCCGCGCAAAATCGGAAATTTATCGTCACATTTTACCAAATGGCGTTGCAATCGTGCCGCAACAAGATGACTTCACTGCCGAAATTCTAGATGCTGCGAAAGCTCATCGTATTTCTACATTTGGTGTAGGAGGCGATGTCTATGCAACAGATGTGGAGTTATTGCCTCAATCAACGAATTTTATCCTTCATACACCACAAGGTAGTAGTGGAGTTAAGCTTCCTTTTGCGGGTGAGCATAATGTTCAAAATGCGACCGCAGCTGTAGCTTTTGCTTTAGCAATTGGTATTGGACTAGAAGATATTGTCCAAGGTTTAGAGCAAGCTCAAGGAGCGAAAGGTCGTCTTAACTTTATTCAAAAGTCACCTTACTTATTTATTGATGATACCTACAATGCCAATCCGACTTCTATGCGCGCTGCTGCACAAGTGTTGTTGCAGCAACAAGGCGTAAAAGTGATGGTCATGGGGGATATTGGTGAGTTAGGTAATAGCAGTTGGCAAGAGCATCATGATTTAGGTCGTGATCTTGCCGAACTCCCTTTAGATCATATTATTGCAGTTGGACAGTTCGCTCCAGCTGCTCTCGAGGGTGCAGACTCTCATTCTAATAAAGTGAAAGCATTTCAGACACAAGCTGAGGCACTTCCATTTTTAATCAATCTAATCCAAACACATCAACCCCAGTCCATGAGTTTCCTGTTTAAAGGTTCTCGCTTTACTCATATGGAAACGTTGATGGCTGATTTGATGGAGAAACTTTAAATGCTGTTATGGTTGTTTGAACAACTTGCGGGCTATCACAGCTCGTTTCAGGTCGTTCGTTATTTAACATTACGTTCTTTACTCAGTGTATTAACTTCACTGACCATTGGTCTGGTCCTTGGACCGATCATGATTCGTAAATTACAAGCGTTAAAATACGGTCAGGCAGTAAGTTCGTTTGCTCCTGAAAATCATGCTAAAAAAATGGGTACACCAACGATGGGTGGAATTTTAATTCTGCTTTCAATTGGTATTAGTACTTTGCTATGGGCTGATTTATCTAACCCTTATGTCTGGATTGTGCTTGGTGTAATGGTTGTATTCGGTGCTGTAGGCTGGGCAGATGACTGGATTAAAATTCGCTATAAAGACAATGCAGGTTTACCCGCACGTAAGAAGTTTTTCTGGACTTCTGTTGCATCGCTGGGTGCTGGTATTGCGTTATATTTAATTGCAACTCAACAGTCCAATGCAGAACATACGGCAAACATGCTGGATTTATTGATTCCATTCTTTAAGAATCTTTCAATTCCACTCTCAATTGTTCCTTTAGGTTTGGCATTTATTGTATTTACCTATCTGGTGATTAATGGTGCTTCTAACGCTGTTAACTTAACAGATGGTTTAGATGGCTTGGCAATTATGCCGGTTGTCATGGTGGCTACAGGTTTAGGCGTATTTGCTTACTTGTCTGGTGACATCCGTTTCGCTAACTATTTACATATTCCATATGTGAAATATACCTCTGAACTCGTAGTAATCTGTTCTGCCATGATTGGTGCAGGTTTGGCATTCCTTTGGTATAACGCGCATCCTGCTCAAGTATTTATGGGTGATGTCGGTGCTTTAGCTTTAGGTGCGATGCTTGGAACAATTGCAGTTATGGTTCGTCAAGAAATCGTATTTGCAATTATGGGTGGTGTATTTGTAATGGAGGCAGTATCTGTATTCTTACAAATTGGCTCTTTGCGTATGCGTAATAAACGTGTGTTCTTAATGGCGCCGCTGCATCATCACTATGAAAAGCAGGGCTGGAAAGAAACGCAAGTTGTGATTCGTTTTTGGATTATTACAATTATATTAGTAGTTTTAGGTCTAATGACTTTAAAATTGCGATAGATCTTATTTTAGTGTCAATATAAAGCCAGTTCTACTGGCTTTTTTTATTGGAGAGGTGAATGACAAAAGTTGCTGGTCTAGACCAATTATCGGTGATTAATCAAAAAGTAGTTGGAGAGGGCGAGGTATTACCTCAAGTTGTACTTAAAGATGGAAGTCAGGTTCAAACAGGAACTGTAGCAACAATGCTGCACAATATTGAATTATACAATGCAGGGCAAAGAGGACAAATTGAGGAAGAGCTAAAGATCGCAATTCCAACTTTAGTCAAGGTAGGTCTGTTTGATTTGTTTCAGGTAGATGAATGGATTAATGGTACAAATGCAGGTCGCACCTTTGTTGGACTACACGCAAAGACTTATTTACAACAAAAAGAACAAGAGAATAATTAAACGTGGCTAAGCAAGTTTTAATGTGTCCTGTGTGTCGTCAGTCCCTGAATTTAACTGAACGAACTTGGCGATGTGAGCAGGGACATAGTTATGATGTAGCTAAACAAGGCTATGTCAATTTACATGTGGTGCAACATAAACATAGTAAAAACCCAGGGGATACGCCCGAGTCAGTCGATGCGCGACGAGCTTTTTTGCAAGGTGGTTATTATCAGCCATTACAGCAAGCTGTAGTCGATTTATTAAAGCAACTAGATGTAAAAGCAATACTCGATATCGGATGTGGTGAGGGCTACTATACAAGTGCTATGCAGCAAGTTGTTGAACAGTGTGTTGGAGTTGATATTGCAAAAAACGCGGTACAACGTGCGGCAAAGCTCAACACTGAAGTAACTTGGGTGGTGGGAACAGGAGCAACTTTACCTGTATTGGATAGGAGTATGGATGCTTGCACCAGTTTATTTAGCCCAATTCCGCAAGCAGAAATTGCGCGTGTTTTAAAAGATGATGGCTATTTAATTGTTGTTACGCCTGCTTCTGAACATTTGTATGCCATGCGTGAGGCTTTATTTGAGCAAGTTAATCCTCACACACCAGAAAAGTTTGTAGAGCAACTAAAAAATTTGTTTGAGTTAAAGCAAGAGCAAATTATTGATGCGCCTTTTGTGCTCGATCAACAAGCCCTAAAAAATCTGATTGCTATGACACCTTATGCTTATAAAGCCTCTCCTGAGCGCCGTTCGCAGTTAGAGCAGCAGTCACAATTAGAAATAACTGCATCTTTTCAAATTTATGTCTTTCAGAAGCGCAATAAAAAAGCCATCTAACGATCTATTTTAAGAGCGCAAAAAAGAAGCCATCTGATGATCTGTTTTAAAAAGCGCAATAAAAAAGCCATCTAACGATGGCTTTTTCTATTATTCAATCTGATTAATCAGATTTTCTAATTCATCTTTTTCTCGCTTAGGAGCGGACTCCTGTGAAGGTCTCATGGCAGGAGGCGCAGCTTTTGACGGAATAACAATTTCTTCACCTGGTAAATCGGAAAAGTCATTGTCATTGCTTAATTTTGGTTGTGGTGGTGCTGGTCGATAGAGCGGACGTGCTAGTGGCGGAGCCGCACGATAAGTTTTCTTATCAGTTACTTCTGTCACGGTTTCTTGTTGGTCACGTGAAATAGGACCTTTAGCATCTTTATCTAAACGGACCCAAGCTGCTGGCGTACCTTGCAATGCTTGACCCATAAAGTTAATCCAGATCGGCAATGCAGCAATACCACCATATTCACGACGGCCAAGCGTAGTCGGTTGGTCAAATCCAACCCATGCTACAGTCACTAACTTGCCGTTGAAGCCTGCAAACCATGCATCTTTTGCATCATTCGTAGTACCTGTTTTACCACCTAAATCACTACGGCCAATTTTAAGTGCAGCACGACCTGTACCATGCTCAATTACATCACGTAAGATGTTCGCCATATCATAAGCAGAGCTTGATTTTAAAATACGTTGAGCTTGGCGATATTGACTGTTGTTTTTGTCAGTCTGTTTAAGATTAAGCTGCTTAGCTGCGTTTTCTTTCTGTTCTATATCTTTATTCGTAACCGCAATGACTTCATCATCAGTTGTTTTAGGTTTTTGCTCATCATCCGTTGTGTCAGGTGCATTAATACATGGAATACATGCGTATTCTGGTTTGGCTTCATAAATGACTTTGCCGTAAGCATCTTCAATACGTTGAATGAAATGTGGTTGAACACGGTAACCGCCGTTTGCAAACGTTGCATAACCAGTTGCCATTTGAATTGGTAATACTTGAGGAGTACCTAAAGCAATGGTGTAGTTGCGAGGAATTTGATCTTCTTGTAAACCGAAATCCATAAATAATTGGCGAGTACGTTCAATCCCTACTGTTTGTAGAAGTCTTACTGATACGGTATTACGAGACAAATATAAAGCACGACGTAATGGGATCATACCTAAGTAACGCCCATCAGAGTTTCGCGGTGTCCATTTGCCAATCGTAATTGGGCTATCATTCACCATACTATAAGGTGTCATACCTCTTTCTAATGCTAAAGCATAGAGGAATGGCTTGATTGTAGAACCCGGTTGACGCCAGCCTTGTAAGGCACGGTTAAACTTGGATTGGTAGAAGTTGTAGCCACCTACAATTGCTTCAATTGAACCATCATTCGGGTTAATTGCAATGAGTTGACCTTGAACTTTTGGAACCTGAACTAAAGACCATGCGGTTTTATTATCGTTTGGGCGTAAACGAACAATATCTTTAACTTTAACAATTTGGGACGCACGTGAAGGAGCGCCACCTACGCTATTTGCATTGCGATAGGGGCGTGCCCATGACATGCCTGACCATTGAACCGTAACGGTTGAGCCATCTTGCATTAATGCTTCAAAAGAGCTGCTATTTACCTTAGTGACTTGTGCAGGATAAGTGTTGGCATATGCTCTAAATTCAGTTAACGGTTTGTCATGTGCTTCTGCACCACGCCAGCCATGGCGACGGTCATAAGCTTCAAGGCCATCTTGCACAGCTTTTTCTGCAATCGCTTGGCGTTTAGCATTAATTGTTGTGTAGACTTTATAACCAGAATCAATGGCTTGTTCACCGAAATGCTTTACAAGTTCTGAACGAACCATTTCCCCAGCATAGGGATGAATATTATTTAAATCCCGATTGGGCATATTTAAATTGATCGGCTCTGCAACTGCTTTTTGATATTCTGCTTGAGAAATATAACCCAGCTGTAACATACGGCCTAAAATCCAGTTGCGTCGTTCGAGTGCGCGCTCAGGATTAACTACAGGGTTATATTTAGATGGTGCTTTGGGCAAACCAGCGATCATCGCCATTTGAGCAATGCTGAGCTCATTAATGCTTTTGTTGTAATAAATTTTGGCTGCTGCCGCGATACCATACGCATTTTTCCCTAAGAAGATTTTATTCACATAGAGGCTGAGAATTTCTTCTTTAGATAAATTTTGCTCAATTTTTCGAGCCAAAAAGATTTCGGTTATTTTACGTTTTAGGGTTCTTTCTGGACTCAAATAATAGTTCTTTGCAACTTGCATAGTGATTGTTGAACCACCAGTTTGCACATCTGAACCCGTCACACTTTCGCTCAAAGCACGACCTAAACCCTTAAAACTGATCCCGCTATGTTCAAAGAAAGAAGAGTCTTCTGCTGCTAAAAATGCATGAATAAAAGCAGGAGGAATTTGTTTGTATTCAACCGGAATAGAAAGCTTACCACCGTACTCGGCAATCAGTTGATTGTCTGAAGTGTAGACCTGTAATGGTTTTAAGAGGGGAGCTTTTTTTAGTGAACTCATTTCTGGAAGCGATGGGGCGATATAGAGATACATGCCATAAAAGCCCATCGGAAGTGAGACTAAGATAATAATAATGATCAAAAAAATTGGACGCACGAAGCCCAAACTGGATAGCTTTTTCATGATAAGTAAGCTTTAATAAGATCGAATACAAACTAATTGTGGTCAGTATAGCCTTTAGACATGCGGATTGTTAGATGAGATATTGTATCCGTGTAAAAATAAAGACCTAGATTATTGGTTTGTAATTTTTTTTGGGGATAAAAAAATAATAGGACAATAGTGTGCTCAGGTTATATCGTAAACCGAATAAGGGGTTAATGGGTGTCGATATTAGTTCGACTTCTGTTAAGTTGTTAGAGCTCTCTGTTAAGAACGGTAAATATTGGGTAGAAAGCTATGCTTTAACGCCTTTACCTGAGAACAGTGTAGTTGAAAAAAATATCTTGAATCCAGAAGCAGTTGCAGAAGCTTTGGAACGGGCGATGAATTTAGCAAATCCCCACACCACTAACGCTGCAATTGCTGTTCCAACATCGACGGTTATTCATAAAACCATCGAAATGGATGCAGATATGAACGATGATGAACGTGAAGTTCAGATTCGATTAGATGCGGAGCAATATATACCGTTCCCTTTAGATGAGGTGAGCCTTGATTTTGAGGTTTTACCAGATCGACTGCCGAATCCAAATCGTGTGAATGTACTTTTAGTCGCAACACGAACAGAAAATGTTGAAACACGCGTAGAAGTACTGGAACTGGTTGATTTAACGCCTAAGCTTGCTGATGTTGAAAGTTATGCTGTCGAGCGTGCTTTTAGTGTGTTTGCTGATAGCTTACCCATGGGTGCAAATACCATTGGTATTTTAGATATCGGCCATACCATGACCACATTATCGGTTATGCAAAATGGCAAAATCATTTATACCCGTGAACAAGTGTTTGGCGGTAAACAGCTTACTTTGGAAATTCAAAGCCGTTACGGTTTGTCATTAGAAGAAGCGGGACGCGCTAAAAAAGAACGTTCTTTGCCAGATGATTATGACATCGAAATCTTAGAACCATTTTTAGATGCTGTAGTTCAGCAAGCTGCTAGATCTCTACAATTTTTCTTCTCTTCATCCCAATTCAATGAAATTGACCATATTTTGCTAGCGGGTGGTAATGCCAACATTCCAGGGCTTGCTAAATTGTTGCAGCAAAAACTCGGTTACCGAGTCACTATTGCCAATCCATTTTTACAAATGGGTTTCTCTCCTCAAGTCGACGTTCAAAAAATTGAAAATGATGCTTCTTCATTAATGGTGGCATGTGGCTTGGCTTTAAGGAGTTTTGATTAATGGCAACAATTAATTTACTCCCTTGGCGTGATGGGCTTAGGGAGCAGCGTAAAAAACAATTTATTATTTTATGTTTTGGGGTCGTTGTTTTGGGGATAACCACTGTATTTGCAGGGTGGTTTTATTTGAATCAAAAATTAAATGATCAAGAACAAGCAAATCAGCTCATCATCAGTACAAACCAGAATCTAGATCAACAACTTAAAACCTTAAATGGCTTGCAAGAACAGCGGGATGCAATTATTGAGCGTATGAAGCTCATTCAAGGTTTGCAAAGCCAGCGTCCGGTCGTTGTACGTTTGGTGGATGAATTAGTACGTGTGACCCCGGCAGCCATGTATTTGACTAAATTCAGTCGAACCGGAGATAAATTTACGATTGAAGGTAAAGCGGAAAGTCCAAATACGGTTGCAGAATTATTACGTAATCTCGAAGCATCGCCATGGTATCGCAACGCTTTTATGAGTTCTTTCTTGGCGACCGAAGAGAAAAAAGATAAGGCTATCAGTTCTTTGCTTCCTAGAGTTGAAGATAGCTATGGCAGTTTTGTTGTTACTGTTGATGTAGGGGAAATGGGTGTGACTACAACAGATGATACCGCCAATACGTCTGTAGGTACGGATAAGGAGGCGGCAAAATGAGTCCTGATGAACTTCATGAGCTGTCTTTAGAACAAGCTCCATCTAAGAAAAAAAAGATCACCTTAGAAAAATTTCTTCAGCAATTTAACACGCTCGACATGAACAGTTATGGCAGCTGGCCATTATCTGTGAAAATTACGTGTTGGATTTTTATTTTCTTTGCTGTACTGGCTTTAGGGTATTTTGTTGCTATTCAACCAAAGCTACAAGCAATTGATAATGCTCAAGCACAAGAAAGTAATTTATTAAATGAGTTTCGAGAAAAAGACTCAAAATTACGCAACTTGCAGCAATACCAGCTTCAACTTCAAGAGATGCAAGCCAACTTCAATCAGCAGTTAGAACAATTGCCAAAAGAAACCGAAATTCCAAGTTTAGTTGAAGATATTAACTTAACGGGGGTGAATTCTGGTCTGAAGTTTAAAAATATCCGCTTAGAAGATGAAGTGAAGCAGGAAATTTTTATTGAACAGCCTATTACTATCGAAGCAACTGGGGATTATCACGCTTTCGGTGCTTTTGTTAGCAGTATTGCGGCATTACCACGTATTGTGACGATGCATGATTTTATTGTTGAAGCTGCTCCTGTTAAGGATGGTAGATCAGATATTCCTGTGCTTAATTATTCTATCAAAGCAAAAACTTATCGCTATATGGGCGCGGTTGAAAATCAAAATAATAGTGATCCTCAAGTGATAAATGGTGAAAGTCAGATAAATGCCTCCGATAGCCGTAATGCACATATTCCTTCTATAAAGAAGTCAAAGCGAAAGTAGGAGGATAACTAATGAAACTAAAGAAAATTTTACTTTCTCTGGGGATAGGCTTGGTTTTGGTTGGATGCGACTCTAGAATCGACGCCGTAAATCAGCAAATGGCCGATATACGTAATCAGCCACCACAAGCCATAGAACCCGCGCCTGTTTTTACGCCTGTACCACAGTTTAATTATGCAGCCCATCAGTTAAAGAGCCCATTTTTACCAAGCTCACTTGCTGCTGAGCTCAAAATTATGGCGGGGAAACGAGTATATCCGAATTTCTCACGAGCACCACAGCCACTCGAAAGCTATGCATTAGAGTCCTTAAATATGAAAGGAAGTATGCGTAACAGCCGCGGGCAAGTCATGGCTCTGATCCAAACACCTGATCATCAAATTGAGCGAGTACAGGTAGGGAACTATATCGGGATGAATCAAGGTCGAATTACCCATATTGGTCCTACTCAGATTGATCTGGTGGAGATTGTCCCTGATGGGCGAGAAGGCTATGTGGAGAGACCAAGAACCTTAGTGTTAATTGGACCCGCACCCTAAAATTTAGGGAATAACAAAGAAAAAATTATTTTTAAAGATTATTTATTGGGGATGGTTAGACAATGAATCACGTATTCCGTCAGTTTTCTATGGGAGCTGTGGCGATTGCAATTATGCAGGTTGCATCTGCACAGGTCAGCATGACTAATATTGTACCGATGCAAATAGCGGGTCAGGGAACAGAAATTCGAGTGATATTTAATGGCTTGCCACCGCAACCACAGGCCTATCAGCTTGAGAATCCTTCACGTTTGATTTTAGATTTTAATAAAGCGCAGCAGAATTTAATACAGTCAAAAGTAGCGATTGGAACGAATGAAGCGAGTTCGGTCGATGTAAGCTCCGATGATCAGCGTTCACGTTTAACTGTAAATTTGAAAGAGGCAGGTGCTTTTACTACTCGTATTGAAGGCAACACTTTTATTTTAAAGATTAATTCTGCGCAAGCTGTAGCTAAACCTGTATCAGCAAGTGCAATGCAAACCCAAGGTGTTTCAAACATCGGCTTCCAACGCGGTAGTCAAGGGGAAGGCCTTATCGTTATTGACCTGTTGGGAGGTAATACCCCTGTTGATGTGCAACAACAAGGTAGCAAAGTTGTAGTAAGAACGTTAGGCTCTAAAATTCCTACACATCTAGCTAAACGCTTAAATGTAAATGATTTTGCGACGCCTGTTTCGACCATTGAATCTTATAATGAAAAAGGCAATGGCGTTATTACGATTCAATCTACTGGTAGCTATGAATATATGGCTTATCAGGCAGAAAATAAATTAACCATTAGCCTCAAGCGTCCGCAGGACAAAAATGTAACCTCTTTACATAAGACGCCTAATTACTCTGGTAATAAGCTTTCTCTCGATTTTCAAGATATTGAAGTTCGTCGCGTTTTACAGTTACTTGCTGATTTTACTGGCATTAATATGGTCGCGGCTGATAGTGTGCAAGGTAATATCACTTTGCGTTTAAAAGATGTACCATGGGACCAAGCACTTGATATTATTTTAAAAACTAAAAATTTAGATAAACGCAGAAATGGAAATGTAATTTGGATTGCTCCAGTTGCGGAACTGATCAAGGCTGAAGAAGAAGAAGCAAAAGCTGTTGCACAGAGCGTGAAATTAGCCCCATTACAAACTGAGTATATTCAACTTAAATATGCGCAAGCTCAGGATATTATGAGTTTAATTACTCAAGGCTCAAATAATAGCAATGGTATGCAGCGCACATCTGATGGTGGAAATTCTACATCTACTAATTTAAATACTGGTGTTGATAGTTTAGGTAATAATGTAGGAAGTTTATTGAGTCCCCGTGGAACAATTACTCAAGATGATCGTACCAATACCTTAATTATTAATGATACGGCTCAGTCGATTGATCAAATTCGTAAAATGATTGATCTGTTGGATGTACAAGTTAAACAGGTTATGGTTGAGGCGCGAATTGTAAGAGCATCTACTTCTTTTACCAAAGAGCTCGGTGTTAAATGGGGTATATTATCGCAAGGGATCACTAACAATAATAATTTGTTAGTTGGTGGTAGTGAAACGACCTTGTGGAATTTACGAGAGCCCAAAAAGGATGAGACTACGGGTGGTTATAAATACACGATTGAACGTCCAGATAACTTAAATGTCGATTTAGGTGTAACCAATCCGGCTGGGAGTATTGCCTTTGGCTTGATTAGTATGTCTGATTTTATGCTTGATCTTGAACTTTCTGCATTACAAGCTGATGGCTATGGTGAGGTTATTTCTACCCCTAAAGTAATGACTGCAGATAAACAGCCTGCAAAAGTTGCAACAGGTCAACAGGTCCCATATCAAACTACAACGAATTCTGCTGCTGGTGCTACAGCAAGTACCTCTTTTAAAGATGCACTATTAAGCCTAGATGTTACCCCGAGTATTACGCCTGATGGTAAAATTCAAATGAAATTGGATATTTCAAAGGATTCGGTTTCGGGTGCGGCTCCTAATGGTGAATTGATCCTAAATAAAAATAATATCAAGACAAATGTGTTGGTGAATAATGGTGAGACAGTCATTTTAGGAGGGGTGTTTGAGCAGACAACCCTTAACTCTCAAACCAAAGTTCCTTTCTTTGGGGATTTACCGGGAATTGGACGCCTATTTAGGAAAGATCAGAAATCTGATGATAAGCAAGAGTTACTGATTTTCGTTACGCCACGAATTGTTAATGACACTTTGGTGAGAAATCATTAATATATTTTTTAATGAAAGCAATTGAAATAGGTGGCGCCTTGCCAAGCAAAGCGTTTGAAACCCTGCCAAATATTTATTTGGTAGGGCCCATGGGGGCAGGAAAAACAACCGTTGGACGTCATTTAGCCGAACTATTAGGGCGTGAATTTTTAGATAGTGATCATGAAATTGAACGCAAAACAGGTGCCACTATTCCCTGGATTTTTGAGAAAGAAGGGGAGTTTGGATTTCGCACTCGTGAAACCGTAGTGTTAAATGAGTTGACTTCCCGTAAAGCCTTAGTGTTGGCGACAGGTGGAGGTGCAATTACTCAAGCACCCAACCGCGAATTTCTAAAGCAACGTGGTATTGTTGTTTATCTTTACACTCCTGTAGAACTACAATTACAACGAACTTACCGCGATAAAAATAGACCTCTATTACAAGTTGAAAACCCTGAACAAAAATTACGTGATTTGTTGAAAATACGTGATCCTTTATATCGTGAAGTTGCGCATTACACGATTGAAACCAATCAGGGTGCTGCTCGTGATCTTGCTCAAAAGATTCTGCAACTTATTTTGTCCAACCCGCTAAAATAGCCAAACTTACTTGTGGTTTTATAAACTCATGCAAACTTTACATGTTGAATTAGGCGAACGCCGTTATCCTATTTTTATTGGCAGTCAACTTGATCCTAAGCAGTTGCTTGAGCCTTATATTCATGGTCAACAGATCATGATCGTGAGTAACGAAACGGTCGCTCCTTTATATTTATCTCATTATCAAGAGGCTTTAAAAAGTTTGGGTAAAACTGTAGCGACTTGTATTTTGCCAGATGGTGAGAAATATAAAGATATTCAACATCTAAATTTAATTTTTGATGCTTTACTTGAAGCTGGTTTTAATCGTGATTGTACGGTTTTAGCTTTGGGTGGTGGTGTTATTGGGGATATGGCTGGTTTTGCGTCAGCATGTTTCCAACGTGGTGTTTATTTTGTTCAGGTTCCGACTACACTTCTTTCACAAGTAGACTCAAGTGTGGGTGGTAAAACGGGGATTAATCATCCTCTTGGTAAGAACATGTTGGGCGCATTTCAGCAACCTCAAGTTGTTTTGGCTGATATGGCTCAACTTGATACTTTACCAGATCGAGAGTTATCTGCTGGATTATCAGAAGTCATTAAATATGCCTTGTTGGGTGACGCTGATTTTCTTGTTTGGTTAGAGCAGAATATGGATGGGTTAATTGGGCGAGATGCTGAACTTTTAGCAGAAGCTGTTTATCGTTCATGTGCTCATAAAGCGCGTATTGTCGCTAACGATGAAAAAGAGCAAGGCGAACGAGCTTTACTCAACTTGGGTCATACTTTCGGTCATGCGATTGAATCTTACCTTGGCTATGGCACTTGGTTGCATGGTGAAGCAGTAGCGACAGGCATGGTGATGGCAGCTGATTTATCACAACGTTTAGGTTGGATTTCAAGCGATGATGTAGGGCGTACAAAAAAAATTATTCAACGCGCTAATTTGCCGATATCATGTCCAAAAATTCCATTGGATGAATTCCTTGGATATATGGCGCATGATAAAAAAGTTCTCAATGGTCAATTACGTTTAGTGCTGTTAAAGCAACTTGGGCAAGCAGTAATTACTAAAGACTTTGATGTTGAACTCATGAAACAAGCTATTTTGGCAAATCAACACGGATAATAAATTAAGGTAACACATGACTGTATCACGTACACTTTGGCAGAATGTTCAACAATATATCTGGTTGGTGGGTGGTATCGTCTGCTTGTTGCTCGCTTTTATTTTTTGGGTAATGACCGATAGTAAAAAGCTGGTTGAAGTTGAAAAATCAGCTGATTCGGATGCGCCAGTGCAAATTCAGCCAGAGAAGGTGGCAACAACGGCTAATTTAGGGGCTTTAGCTGATGAAGTTAGACCTCTTGATTTAACAACCCGTACGGTTGCTTCTGGTCAACATGAGGCAGAGTTCCGCGGTACAAAATTTATTAATGAAAACAAGAAACAATGGACGCTTGAGCTTTTCCGTGCGTCTGATGAAGATATTATTAAAAACTTTTTAAAAAATCGTCCAGAACGGAATAAATTTATCTACTTCCGTTTAAGTGGAGATAAGCAATCTGAACAATATGTTTTGACATATGGTGTATTTAAACGTTCTGAAGATGCAATTCAGCAGTTAACCCAACTTAATCTTGATTTACCTGAATCAATTAAACCTCAACCGCAACAATTTTCGACCTATGCGCCATTAGTCAATGATTTAGGGACGGATGAAATGAAAGGTGGTATTAGCCAAACTTATGAAGTGCGGTTACGTCCAGCTGCTCTGCCCAAAATTGATGAGTCCTTACTCATAGGGGGCGGCGTGGCTACACAACCTAAAGTAACGGCTCCAGCAACAAATTCTACAACTCGTACAACGATTATTCGTCGAGATGCTGAGGGGAATGTTGTGGATGTACATCAGTCTAATTCGGCAGTTGATGTGGCTAAAAAGGCTCAACAGAATCGTACAACAGAACCTACAGCAAAAAATGCAACAAATGAGGGCACAAGAGGTAATTAATTATAAGGATGTATCGCACAAATATGGTGCAATAATAATAGTCATATATATTTTTTGATCAACTGTGGTGCATATTTAGTCATTTATTAAAATGATAACGCGAATAAAATCGATCTATTTTCAACAATTATAAATACTTAATTGCAAAAAATAACATTGGCATAGTTTTTGCTTTATTCTTGTGCTTATTAATGTGCTGTAAACTATTTTAGCGCTCTAAAGAGTAAATTCTATGCAGAGTCGAGGGGTCGAACTGCTTTAAAAGAGTGCGAAATAAGTCAAAACATTTTTCTAGCAAAAACCAGTGTACGTAAAAATGGAACAGCGTATATTGGCTTATCAGCCCAAAAATTTTTTTTGTGAAACATTGAGCTAACTGTCGTCCGTAGGCACTATCGCAAAAAGAAGTTGTTTGTTTGACGCTCGAAAGAGCCTTATTGAAAGAAGGGTACGCTATGCACATGCCATCGCCTAATACTGTAGCTCCCGCTCAAGGTTTATATCAACCTGATGAGTTTAAGGATAACTGTGGTTTTGGACTGATTGCCCATATGAAGGGTGAATCAAGTCATCATCTAGTTGAAACCGCGATTCACAGTTTAAGTTGCATGACGCACCGTGGTGGTATTGCCGCAGATGGCAAGACGGGAGATGGTTGCGGCTTATTATTGGCGATGCCAAAGCAATTTTTCCGTGATGAAGCAAAAAAACTGAGTGATATTACACTGAGTGAAATTTTTGCTGTGGGTACTGTATTTTTAAATACTGATCCGGCATTAGCGCAACATTCTAAAAATATTTTAACGAAAGAAATCGAGTCAGATGGCCTACGTGTACTGGCTTGGCGTGTTGTCCCTACAAATAACGATGCACTAGGTGAAATTGCGCTTCAATCGCTCCCTGCTTTTGAACAGGTCATTGTGAACTGTCCAATGGGTGTGACTGAAGTTGAATTTAACCGTAAATTATTCTTAGCACGTCGTCGTGCAGAACAACAATTACAAAATGATCCGTCATTCTATGTGACTACGCTTTGTTCGACAGTAATCAGCTATAAAGGCTTGATGATGCCGGCTGCAATTGCTGAGTTCTATACAGACTTAGCTGATGAGCGTTTAAAATCACATATCGTGGTATTCCACCAACGCTTCTCTACTAATACATTGCCGCGTTGGCCGTTGGCTCAACCATTCCGTTACCTTGCTCATAATGGTGAAATCAACACAATTACAGCAAACCGTAACTGGGCGTTGGCGCGTACTCCTAAATTTGAAAACCCATTATTACCAGGTCTTACTGAGCTTAACCCAATCGTTAACCGTACGGGTTCGGACTCTTCAAGCTTAGATAATATGCTTGAGATCTTAGTCGGTGGTGGTATGGATTTATTCCGTGCCTTACGTATGCTCGTACCACCAGCTTGGCAAAACGTAGAAACTTTAGATGCAGACTTACGCGCATTCTATGAGTTCAATTCTAAACATATGGAAGCTTGGGATGGCCCAGCAGGTCTCGTTATTCAAGATGGCCGTCATGCAATCTGTATGCTTGACCGTAACGGTTTGCGTCCTGCGCGTTGGGTAATTACCAAAAATGATTACATTACCTTGGCATCTGAAATCGGTGTTTGGGGTTATGAGCCTGAAGACGTAGTTTCTAAAGGTCGTGTAGGTCCTGGCCAAATTTTGGTAGTTGATACCTTAACAGGCAAAGTACTTGATACTAAAGATGTTAGTACACATTTGAAAAACATGCGTCCGTACCGTGAGTGGTTACGTGATCATGCGATTCGTTTAAATGCAAACCCAGAACTTGAAGAGCAATTAGTCGATAAAGGTTTAACTGGCGATGCTTTAAAAGCGGCTCAAAAAATGTTTATGGTGACATTTGAAGAGCGCGACCAGTTGTTACGTCCAATCGCTGAAAGCGGACAAGAAGCTGTTGGTTCTATGGGTGATGATACGCCAATGGCTGTATTATCTCGTCAAGTACGCCACGTAACAGATTACTTCCGTCAACAGTTTGCTCAAGTGACAAACCCGCCAATTGACCCGCTACGTGAGTCAATTGTAATGTCGCTTGAAACCTGTTTAGGTCGTGAACAAAATGTCTTTGAGCAAGGCCCTGAGCATGCTGACCGTATCATCATCTCTAGCCCTGTATTGTCAAATTCAAAAATGCAGCAAATCCGTAGCATTGAGCGTCCGGGTTATGAAGCAGTTGATATCAATTTAAACTATGCCGAAGAAGAAGGCTTGCAAGCTGCGATCACGCGTATCTGTGAAGAAGCGGCGCAAGCGGTTCGTGATGGTAAAACTTTAATTGTTTTAACTGATAAAAATATCCGCCAAGGTTTATTACCTGCAAACGCAGCACTTGCAACAGGTGCGGTACATCATTACCTCATCAAAACTGGCCTGCGTACTGATGCAAACATCATGGTTGAAACTGGTTTTGCACGTGATCCGCATCAATTTGCGGTATTACTTGGTTTTGGTGCAACCGCAGTTTACCCATATCTTGCATATGACGTGATCAATGATTTGATCGCTAAAGGTGAGCTTTTAGGTGACCCAATCCATGCGCAAGCAAACTTCCGTAAAGGTATTGAGAAAGGCTTATTAAAAGTCCTTTCAAAAATGGGTATCTCTACAGTTGCTTCTTATCGTGGCGGTCAGCTTTTTGAAGCAGTAGGTTTATCATCAGAAGTGGTAGATCAATGTTTCTTAGGTGTTCCAAGTCGTATTCAGGGCGCAACATTTGCTGATCTTGAAAAAGACCAGAAAAAATTAGCAGCGACAGCTTGGTCAAATCGTAAGCCAATTGATCAGGGTGGTTTGCTCAAATTCGTATTTGATAAAGAGTATCATGCGTTCAACCCAGATGTAATTAATGCATTACACAAAGCCGTTCGCTCTGGTAAATACGAAGACTTTAAAGAATATGCTGAGCTGGTGAATAACCGCCCAGTAGCGACTATTCGTGACTTATTTAAGTTAAAAACAACGAACTCAATTCCAGTTGAGCAAGTTGAATCGGTTGAAGATATCTTGCCTCGTTTTGACTCGGCAGGTATGTCTTTAGGTGCTCTTTCTCCAGAAGCACATGAAGCAATTGCAATCGCGATGAATACGATTGGCGGTCGTTCAAACTCTGGTGAAGGCGGTGAAGATCCTGTTCGTTACGGCACAATTCGTAACTCGAAAATCAAACAGATCGCATCTGGTCGTTTTGGTGTAACTCCTGCATACCTAACTTCTGCTGAAGTATTGCAAATTAAAGTTGCTCAGGGTGCAAAACCAGGTGAGGGCGGTCAGTTACCAGGTGGTAAAGTAAATGGTTTAATTGCACGTTTACGTTACTCGGTACCTGGTGTAACGCTAATTTCACCTCCGCCACACCATGATATTTACTCAATTGAAGATTTGTCTCAGTTAATTTTTGACTTGAAACAAGTTAACCCGAAAGCAATGGTATCGGTGAAATTGGTATCTGAGCCGGGTGTAGGTACGATTGCTGCTGGTGTTGCAAAAGCGTATGCAGACTTCATTACCATTTCAGGTTATGACGGCGGTACCGCAGCATCTCCACTTTCTTCAATTCACCATGCGGGTTCTCCATGGGAATTAGGTTTGAGTGAGGCGCATCAAGCACTTCGTGTAAACGACTTGCGTGGAAAAGTACGTGTACAAACTGATGGTGGTTTAAAAACTGGTCTTGATGTAATCAAGGCAGCAATTTTAGGTGCTGAAAGTTTCGGCTTTGGTTCAACACCAATGATCGCTCTAGGTTGTAAATACCTCCGTATTTGTCACTTAAATAACTGTGCAACCGGTGTTGCAACTCAACAAGATCATTTACGTCAAGAGCACTATATTGGCGAGCCAGAAATGCTTATCAACTTCTTCCACTTTATTGCGGAAGAAACTCGTGAATGGTTGGCAGCATTAGGTGTTTCTTCATTGAAAGACTTAATTGGTCGTGTTGATTTGCTTGAAGTATTGCCGGGTGAAACTGAAAAACATGCTCACCTTGATTTAAGTGCTCTGTTAACTTCTCATCCTTCTGCTGAAGGTAAAGCACAATACTGTCAAGTAGAAGGTAATGCACCATTTGATAAAGGTGTATTGGCTGAGAGAATGGTCGCTGAAATGCTTCCTGCAATTGAGTCAAGCGCTGGTGGTCAGTTCAACTTCAACGTCGTGAACTGTGACCGCTCAATCGGTGCTCGTGTTTCGGGTGAAATTGCTCGTCGCTACGGCAACTTGGGTATGGAAGCTCATCCAGTTGTAATGAACTTAACTGGTACAGCTGGTCAGTCGCTTGGTGTTTGGAATGCTGGTGGTTTACACATCCGTCTTGAAGGTGATGCAAACGACTATGTAGGTAAAGGTATGGCGGGTGGTCGTATTTCGATTTTCCCACCACAAGGTTCACCTTTCCAAACACAGAACACAGCAATTATTGGTAATACCTGTTTGTATGGTGCAACTGGCGGTAAGCTTTTTGCAGCAGGTACAGCGGGTGAGCGTTTTGCAGTTCGTAACTCTGGCGCATTTGCTGTAATCGAAGGTGCGGGTGATCACTGCTGTGAATATATGACAGGTGGTGTTGTGACTGTACTTGGTAAAGTAGGCCATAACTTTGGTGCGGGCATGACTGGTGGTTTTGCTTATGTACTTGACCTCGATAATGACTTCGTAGATTACTACAACCATGAATTGATTGATTTAAATCGTATCTCAACAGAATCTATGGAAGATCATAAAGAGTTCTTGTTGCGTATTATCGATGAGCATATCAAAGAAACTGGTAGTGCTTGGGCTTATAAAATCCGCAATGAGTTCGATTTCTACAGCCGTAAATTCTGGCTTGTGAAACCAAAAGCTGCTAATTTGCAAACGCTTTTGAAAACAACACAAGCTGACCCACAATAATTCCACGACTGCAAAGACATAGGCAGGTGCGGGCAACAAGGAAATCCGCGCCTACCCACGGAGAGAGACATGGCAGAACGCCTAAATAATGACTTTCAATTTCTGGATGTACCACGCCAAGATCCAGAGAAAAAAGATATTACTGTCCGCAAAGCAGAATTTGTGGAAATTTATAAGCCTTTTACATCGGAAACTGTCACTAATCAGACTCACCGTTGTTTAGGCTGTGGTAACCCATATTGCGAATGGAAATGTCCTGTACATAACTACATCCCAAACTGGTTAAAACTGATCGCTGAAGGCCAAATTTTCCAAGCTGCTGAGCTTTGTCATCAAACCAATACACTACCTGAGGTATGTGGTCGCGTATGCCCACAAGACCGTTTGTGTGAAGGTGCTTGTACCTTAAATGATGGTTTTGGTGCAGTAACCATTGGTAATGCTGAGAAATATATCAATGACACAGCTTTTGCTTTAGGCTGGCGTCCAGATATGTCAGGCGTAAAATGGACTGACAAAAAAGTTGCAATTATTGGTGCTGGTCCAGCAGGTTTAGGCTGTGCGGATATTCTAGCTCGTGGTGGTGTTAAACCAGTTGTATTTGATAAGCGTCCTGAAATTGGTGGCTTACTTACATTCGGTATTCCAGAATTTAAAATGGAAAAAGATGTCATGAAACGCCGCCGTGAAATTTTCACGGGCATGGGCATCGAATTCCGTTTAAATACTGAAATTGGTAAAGACATCACGATTGATGAATTACTTGCAGAATATGATGCAGTATTCATGGGTATGGGAACTTATACCTACATGAAAGGTGGTTTCCCGGGTGAAGATCTTGATGGTGTTTATGATGCACTTGATTTCTTAATCTCTAATGTGAATCGTTGTCAAGGTTGGGAAAAAGATCCAAGTGAATACATCAGCTTAGATGGGAAAAAGGTGATTGTTCTAGGTGGTGGGGATACCGCAATGGACTGTAACCGGACTTCATTGCGCCAAGGTGCTCACGATGTAACTTGTGCATACCGTCGTGATGAAAGCAACATGCCAGGTTCTGCGCGTGAAGTAAAAAATGCCTATGAAGAGGGTGTGAAATTCCTATTCAATCGCCAACCAGTCGAAATCGTTGGTGAAAATGGCAAGGTAACAGGCGTAAAAGTGGTAACGACACAAATGGGTGAACCAGATAGTCGTGGCCGTCGTAGTCCTGAGCCAATTCCTGGTTCTGAAGAAGTATTACCAGCTGATGCAGTTTTACTTGCTTTCGGTTTCCGCCCAAGCCCAGCAGACTGGTTTGGTAATGTGAATATCAATCTTGATGGTTCAGGCCGTGTTGTCGCAGCTGAAAAGCAAGAATTCAAATTTCAGACATCAAACCCGAAAATCTTTGCTGGTGGTGATATGGTACGTGGCTCAGACCTTGTTGTGACAGCGATTTGGGAAGGTCGTCAAGCTGCTGAAGGCATTTTGGATTATCTTGGTGTTTAATAAATTAATTTGTTAAATAACTGAAAAAAGCCTACTTCAAGTAGGCTTTTTTATTGGCTGCCATTAGTCACTTTGATGTTTTTGGCAAATATAATAAGCTTTTTTGCCCTTTTTAGCTTTTTAAGCTCGAGACATACTCGAAACTTCCTTCTTCAATACAGTAGGTGTTGAATATGAACATCGCAGGTATGACGGCAGAAAAATCATATTTAAATCGTCGAAAAGCGTTGGGTATTACAGTGCGTCGTCTTGAATTTAATCCAAAGGCCATCAAGCGGCACTATTTTGCAAATTCACCCCTCATGTCGCATTTTTTAACTGCACTCTCATCAACGTTTCCGGTAGGTGAGCAATTTTTTGTAAATAGCGTACGTAATGTGCGTGATAAAGTCTCGGATCCTCAGCTACAAGCACAAATTGCGGCGTTTATTGGACAAGAGGCCATGCATTCCAAAGCACATGGCGAATTTAATGAAGCTTGGCGACGGGATGATTATAATCTGGACAGTTTTCAAAATTGGCTAAATGAGCGGGATAAATATTTAAGAACAATTCCACCTAAGCTGCAATTGGCATTGACCTGTGCGTTTGAACATTTCACTGCTTTACTTGGGGGATATGTCTTACAGCACCCGGAGTTATTAAAGACGCTAGATGAAGATGCGCTAAAACTTTGGGTATGGCATGCGATTGAAGAAATTGAACACCGTTCGGTTGCATTTGATGTTTATCAACATGTATATGGTGATGATCGTATTCGCAGATTATTAATGCGTAGCGTCACTACAGGATTTGCGAGCCTCGCTTTTTATGGGACAACTCGTTTATTTTGGCAAGATAAATGGAATAGCTTACCTAAAATCGGGGGTAATTTATTTGGATTATATTTGCTGATGAAGATGCTTGTTCAGTTAATGCCTGAATACTTTGCATATTACAAAAAAGACTTTCATCCGAGTCAAAAAGATTATGGCAGGATGGTTAATTATTGGAAAAGCTCTTTGGCAGAAGAATATCAAATGGCAAGTTTTGAACAAGAAAAAGATCAGCGATTGAGCTAATAGATAACCGGATTTAAAAGTCCGGTTTTTTAAAATCAATAAAATAAAAGCAACACAATAATGCCTAATTCATCATACAATCAGGTAAAGAGGTTAAAAATATAAAGAAAAACTTGAGGATAATGTGACGATGAAAACGTTGAAACAATTTGCGATCGCAACAACACTTGCCAGTACCTTACTGTTTTCGGGATGTGGCTATAACACTCTACAAGTAAAAGATGAGGCTGTAACAGCAGCGTGGTCTGAAGTACAGAACCAATATCAACGTCGTTCAGATTTGGTACCAAATCTTGTGAACGTAGTTAAGGGTTATGCTAAGCACGAAGAGCAAGTATTAACTGAAGTGACACAGGCACGTTCTAATGTGGCAGGTTTAAAAGTTGATAAAGAAGTTTTAGAAGACCCAGCTTTACTTGAAAAATATCAACAGGCTCAAAGTCAATTAACAGGGGCGTTATCTCGACTCATTGCTGTTTCGGAAAATTACCCAGATTTGAAAGCCAATACTCAATTCCAAGAACTACAAGTTCAGCTTGAAGGTACTGAAAACCGTATTGCTGTTGCGCGTAATCGTTATATTACAACAGTACAAGACTATAACTCATATGTGCGTCAGTTCCCTCAGGCAGTAACAGCAAAAGTAATTGGTATGCATCCAAAAGCCAATTTCTCTGCAGAAGCATCTGCACAACAGGCTCCAAAAGTTTCTTTTGATTAATTTTACAAATCAAAGGAGTGCCGTATGAGAAATACTCTATTGCTTCAATCAAAGCAAATTAAGGTCTTTATTTCGACCTTAATTTTGCTTTGTTGTGGTGTTCTTTTTCAGAATACGGCATGGAGTGAAACTAATATTGCAACTGCTACCGATGAGGGAGACGCAATAGTTGCTGGCAAAATTGTTCAAAAGCAACAAACTCAAGCTGCTGCAACTAAAATAGAGGGGCAAGCTGCTTCAAGTCCTGCTCCTCAAGTCCAATTTACTAATGATATGGCTGATGGGGAATCAATTCGTGGTTTGCCAACTTTAAACCAGCCTGTTATTGATCAAGCCAATATCTTAAGCGAGGCTGAGAAGCAGCAACTTAATCAAAAAATTCTAAGTTTATACCAACAAGGCAAAGCGCAGATTGGTATTGTGATTGTTCCCACAACTGGTCAAGAAGATATCTTTGATTATGCGTTACGTATTGGTGAAAAGTGGCAATTGGGATCATCTAAACGTGATAATGGATTACTCATTGCAGTCGCTGTAAATGACCGCCGTATACAAATACTAACTGGTTATGGCCTAGAAGGTGTGTTGCCGGATATTGTGGCAAGTCGGATCATTCGAAACCAAATTACACCTTATTTTAAACAAGCCCAATATGCACAAGGTTTGAGTGCAGGTATCGATGAAATTGGAAGAATTTTAAATCTTGACCCAGAAGTAGCACAGCAAGCTGCTCAAGATTTAAAAGAACGTCAGCATCAAGCTGCAGAAGAACAGCAAGCCAAGCAGACAACGCTGACAATGGCTTTATTTATTCTTGTTGCTGGAATTGTGGGTTCATTTATTGTCGGTCGTCCGCTTAGTGCATCTACAGCTGGTGTTGCTGCTGCAGTAGCAGGATTCGTAAATGGAGCAGGGCTAGTCACTAGCTTACTACTTGGTTTTGGTATTTTCTTTTTACTCATTACATCAATTGCCCAATTTATTTTACAGGCCATTCTGAGTGGTTCTGGTGGCGGTGGACGTGGAGGAGGCTTCGGCGGAGGTGGCGGAGGCTATGGTGGCGGCGGAGGCCGTTTTGGCGGTGGAGGTGCTTCAGGCTCATGGTAACAACATCAGAAACAACACAAATTATTACTCAACCAAAAATTGAAGAATCTGTAGAGCCAAGTCTAAAACGTTGGTTTAAACATCTATGTTATTTACCTGCTAGTAGTCGTTATTTTTCAAAACAAGATAAGCAAGCTATCGCAGATGCTGTACAGCAGGCAGAACATGGCCATGTTGGAGAAATACAGGTTGTAATTGAAGGCCATATTCCATGTTCACAAGCTTATAGACAAAACACGCGTTTAAGAGCACAGCAATTATTTGCAGAACTAGGCGTTTGGGATACTGCATTAAATAGCGGCGTATTGTTATACCTAAATTTATGTGAACGAACGGTAGAAATTATATTTGATCGTGGCATTCGAAATGCGACTAACGATCAAGTCTGGCAACAGATTTGTGAAGTAATAGTACAAAAGCTTAAGCAAAAAGAATATCAGCAAGCTGTAGTGATGGGCGTACAACAAATTGGAGAGGTGATGTCACGGTTTTATGACGAAAACATGCCCGATCAATCCAATGAATTAGGCAATGCTCCGATTATTCTTAATTAGCTCGTTTTTTGATATTCTTATATTAGCTAATTTTCATAATTTTACTTTTAAAGGTGACTGACAAAAAATGTCACCTATTTATTTATTTTTAATGAGATTTTTATCACAATAAAGAATTAAAAAATTGAAATAAGTGATGAGCTATTTTTTATTAGTGACATATTACCAATAAAGTTTGAGTGACAATTTTTGTCAATTATTTACACCGATTTAATATTTAAGAATAGTTAAATTTAATATAAATATTTGTTTTTTAATTAAAATAAAAGTTGGCATGGATGCTGCAATATAGTTGATAGCTGAAAAAGCTTATATAAAAACATACATACAATCTTTGGGGAAAAGGCTATGAATGCACAAAAAGGTTTTACATTAATTGAGCTTATGATCGTGGTTGCCATTATTGGTATTTTGGCAGCAATTGCGATTCCTGCATATCAAAACTATATTGCTAAGTCTCAAGTAGGAACAGGTTTAACCGATATTACAGCTGGTAAAACTAATACAGAAACTAAATTAGCAGAAGGTTTAGCAGCTAATTTATCTGCAGCATCTGACGTAGGACTACAAAGCTCGAGTAATGCTTGTTCTTCTATTTCAGTATCTGTTGCTACTACTGGATTGACAACAATTGAATGTACATTGCAAGGTACTTCACAAATCAACGGTAAGAAAATTTCTTGGGAACGAACAGCTGATAGTGCTACAGCAGGCACTACGGGTACATGGCGTTGTAAAACTGATGTTGCAACAAATTTACGTCCTAAATCATGTGGTGCTTCGTAATAAATAGCTAAAAAAAGAGAGGTTGCTACCTCTCTTTTTTTATTGAAGAAAATAAATATGTTGAAAAAAAATATAATGTTCCTACTAATAGGAATTTATCTCATTACAGCATTATTAGGTTATCAAATTGGTTGGTCAGTTTTCCAATATGATGAACTTCGTTTATTACAGTTTCCATTGGCACTATTTGCTTTGTTAATTTTGATTTTTACAAAAAAAATAGAATATTCAATTTCCACTCAAATTACTTTTTTTCTGATTGGTTTATTAATTGCTATACAGATAACAACTTATAGCATTTTTCAGTTTCAAGAACTTTGGTCTGCGATAGCATTACTATTTATATTTTCTGCTTTGCCATATGATTTAAAGAATGTAAAAAATATAGAACATGGCTTAGCATTGATCGTTGTTTCAGCATTTATTCCATGTTTATTTATTTGCATCTCTATCGCTAATTTTATTTTATATAAACAATGGTTTGATTGGCAATTTAACTCTGGCACGATCCGAATTTATGACAGTATTATCGTGCCTATATTCTTTTTTCTAATTTTTTTGAAAAATAAAAAGTATCCATATATTCATTACTTTTATCCATTTGCTAGTTTCTTTTTTGCTCTAGCATGGTTTTTTGATGGAGCTAGATCCGCTTTATTTGCTGTAGCGACAGGATTGTTAGTTTTCGTTATCTACTCTCGAGAAAATCGAAAGCTCATTTTGCAAAGCTGTATTTACATTTTTTTTGCTTTTGTAGTTTATAAAACTACGATTTATTTCGCTGATAAAAATACCATGACCGTAATGAGAGTGGGGACATCCATGCGTGCAGAGATGTGGAGTTTTGTTTTTGAGCAATGGAAAGAAAAGCCATGGTCTGGAGTTGGGGGGGGGTATCTCTCAGAAATCCAATATAAATATGGACATCACATACATAATTTATATTTAAGGTTAATTTTTGAATGGGGAATAGTTGGGTGTATTTTTTTAGTTTGGATGATATATCAAGTTGTTAAGTTGTTTCGAGATAAGGATGCTTTACCTATTACGAAAGCTGGCTTAATTGCAATTTTAGTTGATGCGATGTTCTCAGGAAGTATGGTTTATCCCGCTTCACAAATAGCCTGTATATTATTTTTAGCATTTGCTTTTTCTCAGTCGGAGCAGTCTAAAGAATATTTGAAATATCCTTATAGAGCTACAAAACTACTAATTGCTTTATGGGGAGCTTTATTTTTATACATTACGATTATGTACTTAGGACAAGATTTAACTTGCTGGGGGTGTACGAGTTATGTCGGACGGATGGCACCAAATTTTTGGGAGTATGGTAGTACACAGCACTTGATACCAGCTTCACACATTCCTTAATTTTTTATACTAAATTTTATTAAGGTCTTTTCATTTAGACTTCATACATTCTTTTTTAGACTTCCATGTATAATTCTCACAAGTTTTGGTCTCTAGCCTCTCACTATGCAAGTATTCTTTCTGTTCTTCGCTGCAATCCTGTTGGGTTTTGCATGGTTGTCTCCATTTCACTACAGCCCGTGGGTCATGTTCTCAAGTGAAGTCAGTACTTTTGGGGCTGGGCTATGTGTATTAATTGCTTTACTTCAACAAAATATTAAAATTCCTAGAGCACAGATATTGTTGCTACCATTTACTTTAATTCCTATTGTGCAGTGGGGCTTTGGTTTAGTTTTTGATTTAAGTACGGCTTTATTAAGTACATTTTACTTATTAGGTTTTTGGTTTATGGTCTTGGCTGGCTACAACCTATCTTTAGATCAAAAAAAGAGAGATCAAATTTTTTCAGGTTTTAGCTTATTAGTAATTATTACATCGCTATTAACTAGTCTTATAGCAATTTTTCAATGGTTGAATATTGAATCACATTTAATTTATACCCTTCATCTGATTGGTAACCGTCCTTACGGAAATTTTGGTCAACCCAACAACATGGCAACATTCCTAATTATTGGGTTATTAGGATGTTTGTATCTATATGAAAAAAATAAGGCAACCGTCTGGTTACTCCTGCCTTCAGCCCTCATTATTCTGTTTACGATCGCCTTGAGTCAGTCACGAACATCATGGATCGTTTTTCCATTTTTATTCATCTATTGGATAGTTAAACAATTTGGGAAACAAAAAAGATTTGGAGTTTTTCAAGGTTTTTTGTGGTGCGTCGGTTTTTTCGTAATGGCTGGTGTAATTCTACCATTTGCTACTAATTTAATTGAAGCATGGTCAAGTACTGATGTAACCGAAGCAAGTGGTTTGGTTGAAAGAGCAAGCTCTGGGTATTTGCGTTTTAATATCTGGTCACAAATGTTGCTTGCTGTACAGCAGCACCCTTGGTTAGGTTATGGTTGGAATCAAACCAGTGTGGCACAAATGACAGTTTACCATGCTTTCCCAACAGGAGAGTGGACGACTAGTGCACATAATGTACTGCTTGATTTAATTATCTGGAATGGTATTCCCTTGGGTACTGTAATCATTACCTACTTTGCTTGCTGGTTTATTTGGTTAAATCAACAGGCTAAAAATACCATCTCGATTATAGCGATTATGATGGTCTGTACAGTGCTTATTCATGCCATGTTAGAGTTTCCACAGCGCTATGCTTATTTCTTACTTACTTGTGGATTCCTACTGGGTATTGTGCAAGCACAAACTACTGTACTTAAGGGAATTATCCTCAACAAACATCTTTTTCGCTTATCATGGGTTGTAAGTTTATTGCTTATTATTGCAATTCTACGTGATTACAATGTCTATGTTCTGAATAGTAATTTGCTTTTTAATAATAAGCGTCCAAACGCTGAATTTATGGGAAGTGGTAAAATTTTTGTTTTAACACAGTTTGAGCAGCGTTTAAGTTGGATAGAACTTAATCCCCAAAATATTTTATCTGAAGGTGATTTGGTTGAATGGGAAAATTTTATAAAGAATAAGCCTACTCCATATAACTTACGTAAATACGCAAAATTGCTCGCTTACAACGGGAAAGTAGAACAGGCACAGCAGCAAATATTTATTTTGCAACATCTTTATAAGCAAAAAATAACGCTATCAGAATTACTAAAAGAGAAGTAATAAAAAATCCCCTTAAGTATAAGGGGATTTTTTTATGAGAAATTACATTTGGCTCTGGATATAATTTTCAATACCAACATTGCCAATAAGATCAATTTGAGTATCTAGCCAGTCCCAGTATTCTTCTTCTTTTTCTAGAATTTCTTGAACAAGGTCACGAGTGACATAATCTTGCTCTGTTTCAGCTAAAGCAACCGCTTTTTGAATTGCTTCTATATTTTCTTTTACTTTACGAATGTCACAGTGCAGAACTTCTTCTGTGTGTTGACCAATATAAAGCTTACCTAAATGTTGAAGGTTAGGTAGTCCTTCTAAAAATAAAATACGTTCAATGATTTTATCTGCATGCTTCATTTGACGAATTGATTCTTTATATTCAGCAGAGCCAAGCTGCTCAATTCCCCAGTCATTAAACATGCGTGAATGTAAAAAGTATTGATTAATTGCAGTTAAATGATGATACAGCACTTGGTTAAGCTGATTAATGACATCACGATTGCCTTTCATTGTAGCTACTCCAAAACAATTTCTGCCTCAAACTTAATTAAGGCAATCTATAAATCCATTTTAGTGAACAATCATGGAGATGGCGAGTAATTTATGGAACAGCAAATGAAAATCGCAATCAAAAACAACACAATATTAAAAAGGAGGTTTTTATGTCAAAAAAAACCGCTTGAATGAGGAACTATAAAGGTTCCGCAAAAAGCGGTGGAGGAGTCAATAAATTTTGTTAAATATTAATTTTTATTATGCAGCTACAGAAATGCGAGCAGCGATTTCTGCTAATTCTTCGCTAATAATAGCGCGAGCTTCTGGTGCACAGCGTCCACAGCATGTACCAAGATCAAGCAAATCGCGAATTTCACGATAGCTTTCAGCGCCATTTTCAATAGCGTCTTTAATATCCTGATCGGTAATGCCACGACACAAGCAAACGTACATGGGAGTGATCCCCAAATATAAATGCGATAATTGATATTATTGATAATTATTATCGTTTGTCAATGAAATTCATTTAAAATCTCATTTATCATTATTGGGATTTTGGATAAAAAAATACCACCTAAGCGGAAATCTAAAAAGAATTTAGATTTTTATGCCAAGGTGGTTCGTTTTTTAAAAACTAAATATTTAAAATTGGATAGTTTGAAAATTTATATCTTATTGATTAATAATTACAATTCCGTCCATTTCCACTAGTGCGCCTTTTGGCAAGCTTGCTACACCAAGAGCTGCACGTGCAGGGTAGGGCTGAGCAAAATATTCACCCATAATTTGGTTTACGAGTTGGAAATTTGATAGATCAGTTAAAAAAATATTGAGCTTAGCAATATCTGCAAGTGAACCACCAGCAGCTTCACAAACTGCTTTTAAATTATCAAATACACGGCGAATTTGAGCTTCGATACCTTCTACAAGTTCCATACTGTATGGGTCTAAACCAATTTGCCCTGAAAGATATAGCGTATTGTCTACTAAAATAGCTTGAGAGTATGTGCCGATAGCAGCAGGGGCATTTTCAGTATGAATGACTTGGCGGGACATTTGGTTCTCCTTGATTAAATCTATTTCCATCATAATCGATGATAGCTTTGGACAAAAGTATCATCGATTTAATTGATTAAGTGAATTTGGAAAGTTTGATTTTGTTAAGGAAACAAAAATTTATAACCAATAGTCTCTATAAAGATTTAACTTACTTTTGAAATTTCCATTTGTGGAGCAGGAGCGTCTAAACGTTCAATCCGTGGGAAACCATAGTGCATGCGTAAATCACGAATGACTTTTGCAATATGTTTACGGTTATTCACTACAATATTCACAAAAGTTCTTTGCTCATTTGAGTGAACCATCTCTACCCCAGCGTTATTTTTACGACATTGATAGATTAGGTCTGATACCTGTTCATCATTCATTGCCATATAAATAGCGAGGTAGGCTGTAAAACGTACATCATCTACATCATCTGCTTTCCATTGAAGCGGCATAATATTTTCAGGGTGTAGATGTTGTTCATGTAGTAAGTTATGACAGCGAATGCGATGCACAATTAACCCGCGACGCGTTAAATGTCCTTGAATTGGATCGCCTAGAATAGGATTACAGCAGTGTGCATATTTAACGTCGACCCCTTCAGTACTTTGAATAAGTCGATCTGAGTTTTCTACTTGCGGATGTTTATCATGAGCAAACAGGTGGTTTGCTACAAGTTGAGGTAGTAAGTCGCCAACCGCAATTTGTTCAAACAATGTATTTTTATTATCGATGTGCCGCCATTGCAATAGATCTAACCAGTCAGCTTCAGAAAGATCATTGATTGAACGGTTAAAAAGTTTCAATGCTCGAGAAAGCGCTTGTGCACCAACTAGACGTTGTTCTTCGATATCTTGATCTTTAAGCACATGCTGTAATGCACGACGCGCTTTTTGCGTATTAATAAAGCTTAGCCAGTCTGGGTTTGGTGTTGCTAAAACATCCGTAATAATCTCGATAACCTGACCACTAACTAGTGGGGTAGAGAGTGGTTTAATCTCTCCATCGACTTTTGCACCAACTGCATGGTTACCTAAAAATAAACTTGCTGAATAAGCAAAATCAACTACGGTAGCGCCTTGTGGTAGCTCATGCAGTTGGCCATGAGGCGTATATACCCAGATTTTTTCTTGATGTAGATAATCCAGCAAATCATTAAAAGTTGTTTTAGCACATTCGCCGTCAATCAATGTATTTAAGTTCTGCATTGAAGCCTGAATGGCAGAGCGGCAAGTTTGCGGTGCATTTTCACCTAAAACCACCCCAAAACGGGCAGCTTTACGCATGAGCTCGGTTTGAATGGTAAGAGATAGTGTTGTTTTTTCGCCTTTAAGCTTTATCAGTAAAGACTGATTACCGCCAGGTAGTGGGCGACGAATATGATCTTGGTACTGGATAACCTGAAAGTTTTCTCTTAATGCTTCTTCTAAGCGGTCACAGTCGGCAATGCTTTGTAGAACAATTTCAAAAGCATGACTATGGGTAAGCTCTTGGAGATCCATCTCGTTTTTAACGAAGTGGCGTAATAATTCGATATTGTTATTTTTCTTTTTAATACGGCCTTGAATATGATAATTATGCAGAAGTTCAGCGAGGTTTTGTTCCCAAATACTTTGATATTTACAGCGTTCTGGCTTTGTTTGACGCAGTGCATTTTGAACGTTATCAAACATATCTAGATCAAGGTTTTGATAGCAGAGATTCTCTAGATTATCGCCCATTTCATTCATGCCGACTAATCTTGCCATCGGTACAAATATATCAAAGGTTTCTTGAGCGATACGGGCTCGTTTATCTGGGCGTAAAGCACCTAGAGTTGTCATATTATGATAGCGATCTGCTAATTTAATAATGATGACACGCGGATCTTGTAAGGTCGCTTGCAGAATTTTTCGGAATGAAGCTGCTTTATTGTATTCTTTATCGCTTGATTGGCTAAGTTTAGTTACACCATCGACTAGCTCTGCAACGGTTAGGCCAAACTTCTCAATAATATCTTCTTTTGTATATTGAGTATCTTCAATAACATCATGCAAAAGTGCTGCCATTAAAGTTTCAGCATCTAAACGCATGTTTGCAAGAATACAGCTTACAGCAATCGGATGCAGAATATAGGGTTCGCCACTTTTACGCGTAATGCCAGTGTGCGCTAGATCGGCAAAATCGCAGGCAGCAAGCACTTTTTCGACTTCACTTACCGATAAGTAAGGGTCGATAATTAATTTGAGCTGTTGCTTGGCTTGGCTGACCTCTTCGCCTGGCATAAATCACCCTTTTTCCTATTGCTGAAAAACTAAATCTATCTGCTTCTTAATGAAAAGCATATTGCGGAACTTGTCAATTTTTTCATTTGAAAAAGTGTATTTTTTTTTCAATGAAAATAATTGCTTTTCCCAATATGTTTGAATATGGCGCAAAGCCAAATAAAAAACCATCGCAGAAAAACGATGGTTTTTTTATGAAACAGAGTGAATTAGAAAGAAAAACCTTCTAAATTCAAGCTGTTTGTAGAAAGGGCAAGATCAAGACTAGAAGTTTGGTAATCTTGCTCACGTTGTTTAAGAATTTCTTTCGTAACGTGCCCTGCCGCGATTTCGCGCAAAGAAACTACAGTCGGTTTGTCGTTATCCCATTCTACAGTTGGCTCCATGCCTTGACGTGCCAATTGACGAGCACGTTTACTTGCAACGAGCACAAGCTCAAAACGGTTGTCTACATGATCTAAACAATCTTCAACGGTGACGCGTGCCATAAAAGTTCTCGTTCTGGAATGGTAAATTTGAACAGACTAAATAGTATAAAAGGCTTTCGATCTAGACTCAAGTTATTCCTGTTTTGGTTGAGGAGTAATCAAGTCCTGAATTAAAGCTTGATGACGTTTTGCTTGCTGAGATAGCACCAAACGGTTCGCTGTAATTACAGCTTCAAGCTCATGTAAGGCTTTATTAAAATCATCATTAATAATGATGTAATCAAAGTTCGTGTAGTGCTGCATATCTTCTACTGCACAGCTTAAACGATGCTCAATGACTTCAACTGAGTCAGTGCCGCGATTAGATAAACGCTGACGTAGATCAAATTGAGTTGGGGGTAAAATGAATATTTGTTTGGATTCAGGAAAAAGTTTGCGTACTTGCTCTGCACCTTGCCAATCAATTTCAAGTAAGACATCGTGTCCTTGAGCTAACTGTTGTTTTACCGTAGCTTGAGAAGTGCCATAGTAGTTACCAAATACTTCAGCGTATTCGATAAATCCATCATGGTTGACTTGGTCTAGAAATTCATCTTTTGTAGTGAAGTGATAGTGAACACCATCTAACTCACCGGGACGTTGACCTCGGGTTGTATGCGAGACTGAAACATGTAAATTGCTCACACGGTCAAGCAGGGCTTTTACCAAAGATGTTTTGCCCGTTCCTGATGCAGCAGAAACGACAAACAATAGACCCGACATGATATTTTTCCTGATATGATAAAATATCTTCGCTATTGTAGTGTACCGTGCGTTTAAACTGAATAGTTTTAATTGCAAATATTCAAGAGAAATTCCCCTGTTTTATTAATTTTGAGGCTGTTATGGAAATTGTGTTAGCTAATCCGCGTGGTTTTTGTGCCGGTGTTGATCGAGCCATAGCAATCGTCAATCGGGCTTTAGAATGTTTCAATCCTCCTATTTATGTACGTCATGAAGTTGTACACAATAAATTTGTGGTAGATGACTTGCGTCAAAGAGGGGCCGTTTTTGTTGATGAACTAGATCAGGTTCCAGATGATTCAATTGTAATTTTTAGTGCGCACGGTGTTTCAAAAGCAGTTCAACAAGAAGCTGAACGCAGAGGCTTAAAAGTTTTCGATGCGACTTGTCCTTTAGTGACAAAAGTTCATATTGAAGTGACTAAATATGCGCGTGAAGGTACTGAAGCTATTTTAATTGGTCATGAAGGGCACCCAGAAGTCGAAGGCACAATGGGGCAATATGACAAATTAAAAGGCGGTAATATTTATCTGGTTGAAGATGAAGAAGATGTCGCCGCACTTACCGTACGACATCCTGAAAAACTTGCATTTGTAACTCAAACAACGCTTTCTATTGATGATACAGCTAAAGTTATTGATGCTTTGCGTGCAAAATTTCCGCATATTCAGGGCCCACGTAAAGATGACATTTGCTACGCTACTCAAAACAGACAAGATGCTGTACGTGATTTAGCTGAGAAGTGTGATGTGGTTTTAGTTGTAGGTTCACCTAACTCATCAAACTCAAATCGATTACGTGAGCTTGCAGAGCGTATGGGTAAAGCCGCTTACCTTGTAGATAATGCTGATCAGTTAGAGCAGTCATGGTTCAATGAGACTTGTAAAATTGGTGTTACTGCTGGCGCCTCTGCGCCAGAAATTTTGATTAAACAAGTGATTCAACGTTTACAAGATTGGGGTGCTCAAGCGCCGAAAGAATTAGATGGGCGTGAAGAGAACATAACCTTTAGTCTTCCTAAAGAATTACGCATTCATGTGACTCAAGCGTAAAGTGTGATGTATTTAACATACTGATTTTAAAAATTTAAACAGATAATTGTTGATATGACAGTTATCTGTTTTTTTATACCCTTTATCTGCTTTGTATTTGTTTTGTAAACATAAGACGTAAAATTTAATTAATAAATAAAAAATTTTAAAGTTTATTTGGGGTATGGGGATGAGGGGAATTATTCCGCAAGACGGGTTCACCTTGGTTGAGCTTATGGTGACGATTGCGGTCATGGCTATTATCGCGATGATGGCTGCACCATCTATGTCGAATTTATTAGAAAGCAAACGACTAGATGGAAACCAACGAGATCTAATCAATACTTTATCGGAAGCAAAGAACCAAGCCATACTTGGTCGACAAGATGTATCCATTAATCTGAATTCAACAGCTTTAAATACTCCCACTTCCTTGAATTGGAAAGCTGATTCCAATAACAGTCTTGAGCTTAAAAATATCGCTGCTGATGGTAAGCAGAGTTCATTAACAGCAACGACTCTAACTTTTAATGCGAATGGGGTGATAACCAATATTACCCAAGATACACTTTTATCTATTTGTAATTCAAAAATAAATAAAAAGAAAATTCTTATTTTAACAAAGCTTGGCACATTAATTTTTAAAGCTGAGGAGACATGTTAATGCAGGGCTCTAAACGAAAAGCTCAAGTTGGGGTGGGTTTATTAGAAGTGTTGGTTGCCTTAATTTTAATTGCGATAGGGGTTTTAGGATATGTTGCCTTGCAAGTCCGTGCTATGGATGCTTCTTCAGAGGCATTAAGCAAATCTCAAGCGATTATGATCATGAGAGGATTAGCAGAAAACATTCGCGTAAATAGTTCTCAAGCTAGTCAGTATCCCGCATTTGTCCGTAGTTATAGCAATTATTCATCTACCACCGCAGCTCCTACGTTGTGTTTCAATGCAGCTTGTACACCTTCTCAGCTTGCGCAATTTGATGCATATCAAGCAGCAAGAAATGCTGATCAACTTGGCATGAAAATTACAATGACAAATTGCCCAGGGGTTACAAGCACAATGGCCCAGCAGAGGCAATGTTTGTTTGTTTTTTGGGGAAAAACCGCTCCAGTAATTACAATAAATGAGGGAGTCACGAGCGCGGATGTGTCGAGCTGTATGAGTACAAATGGCGTTTATGTCAATAATTCGAACTGTTTAATGATGGAGGCATATTAATGGCTCACTCATTTGTATTATGGAAACAACGAGGCTTTACATTAATTGAGCTGATGGTTGCATTGGCTTTAGGTCTAATTTTGGTAGCCGCGGCGACTCAATTATTTATTGGTGGACTTCTATCAAGCCGTCTACAAAAAGCAAATGCTGAAATACAAGATAGCGGTATTTTTGGTTTGGAATATATTGCCCGTGATATACGGCTTCTAAATTATGGAAATGTAACCAACCCAATATTAACTGATACAACCCCTTGGGGCGGTGTTGTATTAACTGCTTCAACTGCAACCAATAACAACAATGTTAATTTTGTCCCTAACGTTGGAGCAAATACTTATATTGCGGACACATTACTTAGTCGTGGTGCAGGAGATACGGTGAGTACTGTGAGTAATCACTGGAAAGGTCTTTCAAATATACAGAATAGTTCAAATGCAGCTGTGCAAAGTGATCAGCTGACTATCCAATTTATTGCGCCTACGAATATGACCAATTGTGAAGGGATGAATGTACTTGCAGGAGATTTAATTGTAGAGCGTTATTTTTTACGTCTGGATAGTAATGGTAGTTCCCAGCAAGATTATGCACTTGCATGTGATGCAAATACTCCCTCTGCTGTAGCCACAGCTCAACCGACTACTGTTGCTGGGTTGGGCGACGCTGGTCAAATTGTATTGCCGCGTATTGATCATTTCCATGTGCTGTTTGGTGCAAAAAATGCGGCTGGCAATTTTGCTTATTATACCATTCCCCAGTATCGCGCTGCTGCACAGGCTGCCCGAGATGCCACGCCATCTGTGATGCCGCCACGAATTCTTTCAATACAAATATCTGTATTAGCGCGCTCTACTAATAATGCCCAAAGCAAAGCAATAGATCCTGAGCAATCTTTTTTTATGTTAGATCAAACCGTGCATGCTTCTGATAATACAACTCGATTCTTACGCCGCACTTATAACTTAACAATTGCTCTACGCAACGCGATGGGGGAAAGTCTATGACCCATTTAATTCATAAGAGTAGATCTAAGGAAAAAGGGGCAACCCTTATTGTTGTGCTTATTATTTTATTGATTGTTATTTCTGTAGGGGTTTTAGCAATAAGAGTAGCTATTGTTTCTTTAAAAGTTGCTACCAATAGTCAAGTTAGCCAATTAAATTTTCAGTCATCTGACACACCTTTAGAACTCATTGTGCAGATGAATCCTACCACCCTAACTAATATTACTAATGTGATTGGTGCCGCGCTTAAAGAGCATGAAAGTAATCCTGGTGCGGAATACAACTTTTGTTATAAGCCTGTTTCTAAAGCAACAAATTTTGCTCAGACCAGAGGTGCAAGTTTACTTCGAGCAGGAAGCGCTAATAATGCAGTTGTTGAAGATGGCGGAGTGGCGGGTTTCTGCAATTTAACAACTGACTATGGAAGTAATCGTCAAGCAGTGGTTACCCAAGTTGCTGTAAGTGTTCCAACAGATGCTGCTAGCGATATTCCAGGTTCAAATTTACCACGAGGAACAAACACCTCGGAAGGTACGCAACTACCTAAAAGCATGTTGTCTACGCAACGTATTCGAGTGATTACAACTGCTTTTTTACCGGCCTATGCATCTACCTCTATTGAAACTTTACAAAGAGATTGCTTAAGCACGAGTTCGGCAAAAATTAGCGACAATTTTGATACCGCATTAACGGCTAAACAAACATTGGCAGAGTGTTTGGCAAATCATAACGTGCCTTTTAGTACTCAAGTTCAAGAATTTAACTATACCAATAAACTCACTCAAATTACGGCACCAGGTTCATAACGGGGAATATCGTGAAACTAAAATTGAAGAATTTTAAGCCAAATAACTTATGGTATGCCATCTGTTCGAGTTCAGTTGCTTTTACATGGCTAATGACAAGCTCCGTTGTGCAGGCGAGTGATTTACAAATTTATGCTTCACCTACAGCTGGTAAAAAAACCATTGTGATGATGTTGGATACATCAGGAAGTATGACCAACAATAGTTATGGCGAAAACCGTCTGGCCATGCTTAAAAATGGTATGAATGCTTTTTTAGCAAGTAATAATCCTGTTTTAAATGATACTCGTGTTGGGTTGGGAAATTTCTCTGCAAATGGTGATAGCCGAAGTGGGCAGGTTCTAGTGGCTGCTGCTCCTTTAGGAGATGCGAGTACTTTAAATACAGTGGGTTCTCAACGTTATAAATTAAAACAGGCTGTTGCAAATTTAACTGCTGGCGGGTCAACGCCTTCAGCACATGCTTATGCGGAAGCTGCTGCTTATTTGATGGGTACAACGACCTATTCAGAGGCAAATTATGCCATTCGAAAAGATAGCTATATAAGGCGTGTGCGAAAATCTGATAATAGAACGGAATACTCATATTGTACGAATTATCGCGATTCACAAATCGATACTACAAATCTATGGCAACCTTGTCGTTCTAATAACTATTGGAGTAACTGGTCAACTTCTAATCCTGGTGTGGATACGGCAACTGCTTATGATACTTCGTCGGATTGGACCTATTCTTATACTTATTACTACACCACTTTTAATTATGCTGTAGCAAATGCAGATAGTGGTATCCCAAAATCAAAATCAAATGATACAGCTAGCAATCCCAATATTGTTGTAGATAGAAATGCCTCTAATTTAAATGCTATTTACCAATCTCCTTTGCCTGCGGTTGCTAATCGCCAGAGTTGTGATGGGCAAGGTATCTATTTTTTATCAGATGGAGAACCGAACAATACAACAAATACACGTTCGGCAACTGTAATGTCGACAGCCCTAGGCAGCACTTTGGGAGCAAATTTTACTTGTTCTGGAGGTTTGTCTAACACGACAGCAGACTCTGGTTGGGCTTGTATGGGGGAATTTGCAAAAAGATTATTTGATAAAACAAAAAACCCAGCTGGAGTTTCTATTCAAACAGCATTTGTCGGTTTTGGTAGTGACTTTTCTAGTTTAAGTTCTTCTGATGTAAAAAATGCCTGTCGTTTAAGTTCGAGAACCCAATCTGATCGAAAAGGAGATGATGCGTGTTCACCGAATCAGACCACAAATGCGGTCGCTGCACCTGGTTATGGGAATGGAGGTTTTTTCCCTACCCAAAGTGCGCAAGGTGTAACAGACAGTGTTATCGCATTTATTAATAACTTAGAAAAAGTTCCGTTACAACCCTTAACCACTGGCGCTATCTCAGTTCCTTATGATGCACTAAACCCTAAAAATTTACAGGAATATGGTTACTTACGGGCTTTAGAGCCAAACCCAGCTAACACATACTTAACATGGCGTGGAAATTTAAAGAAATATCATGTTGTTTTATCAGGGGGCAATGCAGGTGCTTTTGAAGCTAACACTGGTGGGTTGGTTTACAATGCAAGTGGGGCTTTTAGAACGGGTACGAAAGATTATTGGAATAGCTCTAATTATAATGATGGAGGTAACGTCTTTTTAGGTGGTTCATATGCAAAAGTTCCTTTACCAATTGCTGGACAAAATGAAACACGTGATGAAGATGGAAATATCATAAAATATTATTACGCAGTACAAACTAAAATCCGCAACTTATTTACTGATGTTTCCGCTGTTGCAGCGGATGGTAGCTTAACGAAAATATCGACTTCTGGAACTAATTTGCTAAAAATCCCAGCTGCTCCCCCAGAAGGAACTAATCCTTTTGATAGTGTGGCTAATACAGCAAGTTATGTTTTAGGAAAATTTAATGCATCAACTGGACAAGATATTTTAAAAGCTTTCCCGATTGGCTTGAAATTAAAAATATTAAATTATCTAGGTTACTCAACTGATATTAGCGCTACGACTTTACCTTCGTCATTAGTTACATCGAATGAACCCTATTTATCGATGGGCGGTAGTATTCATTCTTTACCGGTGCAGCTTACCTATAATGGAACATTAGATGAAAATGGGAATTTAACATCTGCGCGTGAACAATCTATTCTCTATGGAACGATGGAAGGTGGTCTGCATCTTGTGGATGCTTCAACTGGCGTAGAACAAATGGCTTTCGTTCCGGCTGATATATTAAATGATCCAATTGCATCAAAAGCTTTAGTGGTTGGCCAAAGTGATGCCTCAGCTCCTGCTCACGGTATGGATGGGGCTTGGGTATCTGACCCTGCATATAGTATTACTACAACGGGAAGCGGTAGCTCAGCAGTATCAAAAGTAACTGCAAAGCAAATGAATATTTATGGTGGCATGCGAATGGGTGGCAGCAGCTATTATGGCTTAAATGTCTTAAATCCTGTCTCACCTAAGCTCCTGTTTAGAGTAGGAGCAGATCAAACTGATTATAGTCGCATGGGGCAGAGTTGGTCTAAACCTGTACTTGCAAATATACGTTATAACGGAGTTATTAAACGGGTTATGATTGTTGGTGGTGGCTACGACCAATGTTATGAAAACCCGAATATTACCTTGAGTAATTCTTGCTTTACGAATGGAAAAGCAAAAGGGAATGCTGTTTATATTATTGATGCTAAAACTGGGGAACGCTTATGGTGGACTAGTGATACAGGCTCTAATATAGATAACTCTAATATGAAGCACAGTATTGTTAGTCGCATTAGTACCTTAGATCGAGATGCTGATGGTTTGGTAGACCATTTATATTTTGGCGATTTAGGCGGGCAAATTTTCCGTATCGATCTTAATAATAACCAGACAAAAACAAATTCAACTTATAGCAGTTTCGGTATTCGAGTTGTTCGATTAGCGAATTTAGCAACAAATGACTCAACTTATGATGCTTCGAATGACTATACCGCTGGGAATGCGCCGCGTTTTTATGAACCGCCAACAGTGACAATTCATGATTATGGAATCCGCACTTTTATTACTGTCGGTATTGCTTCAGGTGACCGTAGTACACCTTTAGATGTTTATCCGCTTACAGGTCGTGAGGGGATGTCACCGAGCACCGCATTAAGCGGAAGACCTGTAAACAATGTCTATGGGATTATCGATAAAGACTTTATCAAAAAGAATTTAATGTCTTTAGCTGATAACCAACTTGAAACAAAAGATATTACTCGATTGACGCTTCGAAAAAATCCACAAATTTTACGGTCTGGGGAAACACGAGTAGCACAGATTTTCTTTCCAAACACTGGGGTGGGGCAAAGTGGTTGGTATCGCTCACTTTCTAGTATGAGCGATGGCACAGAGAAAGCTAATAATAGTTTCCGTATTAAAGGTGGACTGAAAGCTTTTGAAGAACCTATGGCCGTTACGGGGACTTTAATTGTGCCTGTTTATGATCCGCAGGGAACAGGCATTGTAGCGGCAGACCCATGTTTACCACGTGTAGTAGGTGAAACTGACCAGCAGACGTTCTGTTTACCATTTGGCGCCTGCCTTAATTCTGATGGGTCAATTGATCAAAATAAAGAGAATGGAAGTGGATTCAAAACACAAACTGGTACTAATTGCCCAGTAGGAGCTTCCGAATGTAATAAAAACGTTATTGGCTCCGGTATTCGTGGCGTAACATTTGTACCAACGGAGGATAACCCACCTGCGACTAATAGTTGTGGGAAATTAAAGCTGTCTGGAAACGAGAGTGGAACGGGCGAGTGGCAATGTACAAGTCACTTAGTTCCTGCGCGCTGGTATGAGCGTTATCGCTAAAGGATGACTTATGAATAAATACTATATCCAACGGTTTAATCAGGGTGTTACCTTGATTGAGCTCATGGTTGTCATCGTGATTGTCGCTATTTTTGCTTCGATTGCTATCCCTTCATATCAAAGTTATAGCCGCAGAGCGACTGCCTCTGCTGCTAAAGGTGAAATTCTAAAATTGGCAGAACAGTTGGAACGGCATAAATCCAAGAACTTTACCTATAGAGGATTTACTACGACATCTGTAACTTTGCCACGGGGTGGTTATACGATTGAAATTAGTGATGATACGACGACAGGAAATTTATTGACGAATGCTGCTGCAAATGGGCAGACATGGGTCATTAAAGCGACAACTACAGATTCAAGAAATTTTAATTTTATTGCTAAGAATTCAGGTTTGCGTTGCCAAAGTTTAACAGCTACGGCTGTTGATAATGACTGTGGTGGAGCAGTCACTTGCAATGTATGTGAAACAAATAGTGAGAATTGGCAATGAAGAATGGTTTTACTTTAATAGAACTCATGATTGTAGTCGCAATAATTGCAATTTTAGCGGCTATAGCTACACCTTCGTATTTGCAGTATTTACGCAAAGGACATCGTACAGCTGTTCAATCTGAAATGATGAATATTGCCCAAACATTAGAATCAGAAAAAATAGTTCACAATCGCTATCCATCGAATGCAACGATTACATCGGTTTATGGTTCTAGTGTCAGTCCTCAACAAGGCCAAGCCTTATATAACTTAGCTTTCGCTAGCATAACTGATTCAAGTTGGGTGTTAACTGCTACACCTATTGCTACTAGTTCTCAAGCTGGTGATGGGATCATTTGTCTTAATGATCAAGGGCAAAAATTTTGGGCAAAAGGTGCAAATGATTGTGCGTTATCTGCCACATCAAATTGGCTACAGTAATTTTAAATTCAAAACTGCGGATAACTCAAAAAATAATCTTTCTTTCAGGGCGAAAATCACGTAGAATGTCGCCCTCTATGAAAGGGGTTTGAAGTGTTGCCGATGGTCGGCGCAGGGATAATCCGTAAGAATTATAAGGCTTTTATCATGGTTGTTATTCGTTTAGCACGTGGCGGCGCAAAAAAACGTCCATTCTATCAAATCGTTGTGACTGACAGCCGCAATGCACGTGATGGTCGTTTCATCGAGCGTATCGGTTTCTTTAACCCGACTGCACAAGGTCAAGCAGAAAAACTTCGTTTAGATGCAGACCGTTTTGCTCACTGGGTTTCTCAAGGTGCTCAACCTTCTGAACGTGTTGCTTCTTTAGCTGCTCAAGCTAAAAAAGCTACTGCATAATTTTTGTAGTAGGTAGCCCATGACATCAACACAGAATGTTCCCGAAGATCGTATTCAGATTGGACAGTTACGTTCAGCTTATGGATTGAATGGGTGGCTCTGGGTGTATTCAAATACAGAACCTATGAGCAACATGTTTGACTACCTGCCTTGGTACATTGAGACCAAGGCCGGTTGGCAAACAATAGATGTAAAACGTTGGAAACCACATGGCAAAGGCCTAGTTGTTGCGTTGAAAGGTGTGAGTGATCGCACTGGGGCGGAAAGCTTGGTTGGCGCTAATATCTGGATTGCTAAGTCTCAACTGCCAAAAGCAGATGTAGATGAATACTACTGGTCAGATTTAAAGGGCTTAACTGTGTTAGGTCTTGATGAAGAAGAACAGGAAGTAAACTTAGGGAAAATTCATGAGTTGTTTGAAACTGGAGCTAATGATGTGATGGTGGTGCATGCTACCCCAGACAGCATTGATTCAGAAGAGCGCATGATTCCTTGGCATAAAGATGTAGTACAACGTGTTGATCTTGAAGCTGGTCGTATTTACGTCAATTGGGGCGTAGATTATTAATCCTTTTAGGATTAATACAGCAGGAAAATAGAGGAGTCTGTGATGTTTTTTGCAGTCATTACGCTTTTTCCTGAAATGTTTGAAGCGATTACAGCCTACGGCATCAGCGGACGCGCGGCAAAACGAGATATTGTACAAGTCACTTGTATTAATCCTCGTGATTTTGCTGAGGGAAATTACAGAAGAGTGGATGAACGTCCATTTGGTGGCGGCCCAGGTATGGTGATGATGGCTGAGCCTTTGGCGAAAGCAATTGCACATGCCAAACAGCTTGCCTCACAAGCAGGACATGTTCATGTTCCTGTGGTGTATATGTCCCCACAAGGCAAAACCTTAAATGAACAGGCAGTACAGCAGTTTGTTGATTATGACGGCTTAATTGTACTGTGTGGACGTTATGAAGGAGTCGATGAACGTTTGATCCAGCATTATGTTGATCAAGAATGGTCAATTGGTGATTATGTTTTATCTGGTGGTGAACTGCCCGCTATGGTGTTACTTGACAGTATTATTCGCCGTTTGCCGAATGTAATGTCAGATGAACAATCAGCAGTACAAGATTCTTTTGTTGACGGTCTTTTAGATTGTCCACAATATACAAAGCCTGACCATTTTGAAGGGCTAGATGTGCCAGAGGTATTAAAATCTGGACATCATGGCAACATTGAAAAATGGAGGTTTTTGCAGCGATATCAACGAACTCTAGAGCGCCGACCAGAGTTGGTCGAAAAGGTTGAGTTGACTAAGCAGCAAAAAAAATGGCTAAAAGATATGCAAGTGAATAACGGTAACTCTTAATCGTTATTCTCAAGAACGAAAGTTCTGCAACAAGACGAGAAGCAATGCTTCGAGTTAAAGCATAATTCTATTTAATGAATAGTTTTATGTAAATTTAAAGGCTCTTTATAGACATATTGTCGTAAAGGGAAAGATAAACGGGTTGATATGCGCTTTAGCCTCTATCCCCAGCGGAAATTCAGACCTCTTCTGACTCCGCACATATTGGAGATTCCCACAATGAGTGGTAAACATCCTTTAGTTCAAGCTGTTGAAAATGCACAGTTAAAATCTGATATCCCTGCTTTTGCTCCTGGTGACACTGTCATCGTTCAAGTAAAAGTAAAAGAGGGTGATCGTGAACGTCTTCAAGCATTTGAAGGTGTTGTAATCGCTAAGAAAAACCGTGGTTTGAACTCTGCGTTCACAGTACGTAAAATTTCTAGCGGTGTTGGTGTTGAGCGTGTATTCCAAACTCACTCACCAGTTGTTGCTAAAATCGAAGTGAAACGTCGTGGTGACGTTCGTCGTGCTAAACTTTACTACCTTCGTGACTTGTCTGGTAAAGCTGCACGTATTCGTGAAAAATTACCAGCTCGTAAAGCGTAAGCTTATAGCGAGTAAAAAAATGCGCCTTTTGGCGCATTTTTTTGTTTAAAAACTATAGTCCTTGAAGTTTCAAACGGTTTGCGTGTTGACGATAAACCGAGACAGGATCGGAAGCGAAAATAGAACGTATACCAAGTACTTGGTTCACTTCATCTAAATGATTCCAGTTGTAATCATCACGAATTGTTTTACCAAATTTGGCACTGCATCGGGAAACAAGTCCATCATTATCACCAAATGGATCAACCACTAAACTACTGCCTGTAAGCGCAATATCAAATGGATCTAATGGGTTGGTCAGCGCTTTATTCCCCGAGAAAGAATACATATAAATACCTTTCTCTTGATATGTCCCTTCACCACAAGAAGTAGTTGGTACACCCATAGGGAATTGAGCATTAAATTGAGCTGAACCTTGAGTTGATAAGCTATGAGCACCTGCTAAAGAGTCATGCGGATAGCTTGTTGGGTCTAGGCCTCCTGCCCAAGTAATGGCTGCTGAAAACCAGTTTACTAACGTTGCCAGTCCAGACAGAGGAGTACCCTCAACGTTCAGGATCACATCTGCCATTGGTGATCCCTTATGAGGTGCACCAATTGTAGTGAGTGAGGCAACTTTTTCTGGCATGATACCGGCCACATAGCGAATTGTCGGGCCCCCATGGCTATGACCGATTAAGTTGACTTTAGGCTTGCCGGTAATGGCAATAATCTCTTCTACTTGCTGGGCAAGTTGTTCACCACGCACTTCTGTTGAGTTAAAAGGTGACACTCTGGTTGCCCAGACATTTCCTCCATTACGAGCAAGATCCGGAAGGATTTGATACCAGTAATCGAGACCAAGTGTATCTGTCCCAACTCGGTTAAAACCTGCCATACCGTGGTTAAAAACCAGTGGATATTTGGTTTGTGCATAAGATGAATAGACGAACGAGTTTTTAACTTGTTCAGCATTTGTGGCATAGGCCGCTGAAATACTCAATCCAGAGAGCATTGCAGCGCAAAAAAACGTTAACTTCCTTTTCATTTTTTACTCACTATTTTTATTTTGTATGAAAAGCAGCTTCTTACTGCTAGTGCTTGTTTAGTCAGTCCCTAATAGGAAAGACTTAATAATTAAATGGCAGTTCACCTCCCTGATCATGGACCGTTTCAAAAGTTCGCAATCTTAATTGTTCTTGTGATGAGTTAAATTGTTGTTGGCGTAATTGTTGTATGGCTTGGCTTTTAGCACTATCACTCATGTTACTTTTAATAATTTCATCTCGACCATCGAGATAACTTGTGACCCTTTGTTGCCAAGCATTCCGTTGCGTATCTAAAGTTTCTAGCCTTTGAGTTGCTTCAGCTCCGACGAGTGCTGTACGCATTTGTCTAAGCTCTTCTGCTGAACCATGGCGTGCTTTAATTTGTTTGGTCAGTGCATGTAAGTCATCAAGTTTAGAAAGTTCTTGTAGGTTTTGCTGCCAGTCTTCAGGAAGTTCTTCGAAACGTTCTTTAAGCTTTTGAGCCTTTTCAATTTCGCTTAAAGAAGAGTCCTCAAGTATTTGCATACGATCTAACGTGTAGTTCTGATAGATATCTTCAGTTGAGAAGAGCCCTTCAACTTCAGCGGCCGAAAAGAAACGTTTTCTTAGATCTTGAATTGAATTAAAGATTTTTTGAAAATAATTTTTATCTTGTTGTTTTGACGAGGGCGTTTGGATTTGAGCAAGCTGTTCACGGTATTTTAAGTAGCGGGCCCATAAATCTATAATCTGTGAGCGAGCGGGCTCTAAATATTTTCCCTGAATAAATTGTCCAAAGTGATTTTTAATTTGCTCTAAATCATTTTCTCCATATTGGGTAATAAAATATTCAAAGCAGTCACGTGTTTGACTATTAACGACCAAATGTTGGGAACTATCAATTTTTAACTGACAGTTAACTTCAGTATCTTGCTGACTTTTACTATGGTAAGCATCTGCATTTAGCGTTGAGTTATTTGTGGGTGGAGCTGATGCTAAATTTTGAGCTGTCTTTTCACTGACTTGGGTTGATCTGTTTTTTGAATCAGGACTTAACCAATAGACACATGCAATGAGGCTCAAAATAAAAAAAACGAGCACGCACCACAATACCTTCTTCTGCATCCCTTGCATAAAGATATCTTCCTTAAGTTTTAATTTGTTGTTTTTTTACTCATTCATTAATGTGCCATAAAATAAGTGAAAAGGCACCTAAATATTGTGAAAATATCTTGCCGAATTTGCTAACATGTCGGCACTTTTTTCTAGCTTTGTGTTCCAGTAAAAATGACGACAAAAAATCAAAAAATTTCTCGTCGCCATATCAGTGGTGTATTTCTATTAAATAAACCATTAGGCTTAAGTTCAAATGCGGCTTTGCAAAAAGTGCGTTGGTTATATCGCGCCCAAAAAGCAGGCCATACTGGAGCGTTAGACCCCTTGGCGACAGGTTTGCTCCCGATTTGTTTGGGAGAGGCGACCAAGTTCTCACATTATTTGCTGGACTCAACAAAGCGTTATCAAACCACTGTTCGATTGGGACAGACCACTACAACAGGTGATGTGGAAGGGGAGATTTTACAAGAGCGTCCTATTCCGGTGCTTAGCCAAGAACTTATTGAACAAACCTTAGAGAAATTTAGAGGAGATATTCAACAAGTTCCACCCATGTATTCGGCTTTGAAAAAAGAAGGTAAGCCGTTATATGAGTTGGCGAGAAAAGGTATAGAGATTGAGCGTGAAGCGCGTCCAGTCACGATTTATGCTTTAGAGCTTATTGAGTTTACCGAAAATAGTATCACTCTGGATGTAACCTGCTCTAAAGGTACATACATCCGTGTACTAGGTGAAGATATTGGTGAAGCACTTGGTTGTGGTGGACATTTAACGATGCTAAATCGGACTCAAACAGGACATTTTGAGCTTATACCGAGTTATACCATTGAATATCTGGAAAGTTTAACAGAAGAGCAAAGAGAAGCTTTGCTACTTCCAGTTTATGCACCAGTTGACCATTTCCTAAAAATTCAAGTTCCGGAAGGGCGTGAAAAATATTTTTGCAACGGTTTAGAAAGCAATATTGAGCATTCAGCAGAAGCAGAAGTTTTGGTGTTTTCAGGTGAGCGCTGTTTAGGCTTAGCAGAGATTACCGATAAAAAACGGTTGGTACCTAAGCGTATCTTAAATTTGTAGTAGATGTAGAGTATAGAGCATGGGCATGGAATGGGATGTTATCCTTAGTTTGATCTTTTTTGCGTTTACTGCAGGAGCAATTGATGCTGCTGTAGGCGGCGGTGGACTCATCCAGATTCCCGGGATCATGAGCACTTTTCCTAACATGTCGACTGCTACGGTGATTGGTACCAATAAAGTCTCATCCATTTTTGGTACTGCATCGGCGGCTTATACATTTGCTAAAAAAGTAAAGTTGCAATGGAAGCTTTTAGCCGTTATTGCCATTTGTGCCTTGATTAGTTCTTTTGCTGGCGCTGCATGTTTATCACTTATTCCACAATCCGTATTGCGTCCTTTCGTTTTCGTAATGTTGATTGTGATTGCGATTTATACCCTAGTTAAAAAGAACTTCGGTCAAGTTCATACCGAGCAAAAAATTACCACGAAAATGTTAATTTTAGCTGGTATTGGTAGTTTGGCCATTGGTTTCTACGACGGTATTTTTGGGCCGGGTACTGGCAGTTTCTTTATTTTCTTCTTTATCCGTTTTTTACAAGTTGATTTCTTGCATGCTTCAGCTTTGTCAAAAATTGGTAATTTTATGACTAACTTAGCTGCGCTGAGTTTCCTCATCCCAACTGGTCACGCTATTTTACATATTGGTTTAATGATGGCGGCGGCTAACGTGCTAGGTTCTATTGTTGGGGTGCGTACTGCACTTAAATATGGCAGTGGTTTTGTGCGAATTATCTTTTTAATTTTGGTAAGTATTCTGATTTGCCGTTTGGGCTATCAAATGTTTGTTACGGGTTAAATAAGATTGAAAGTATGAGCTGTCTCAAAAATGCAGTTCATACTTTTGTGTATCATTTACAGTTAAAAATATAAAAATCATTACAGAAATTTACTAGAAAGAAAACTGTGTAAAAAATAGTCTCATTTTAAGCTACTTAAACATTATAAATTTCAACGTATGATAAACCTTGAAATAAAAAAGATTTTTTAGCTAAAAAATGAGGAAGAGAATGAATATTTTCGAAGCATTAAGAGAAAGCCATGAAAATCAACGTAACCTTTCTGAACAACTCATTCAGACACACGGTTTAACCGAAGAACGAAAAGAATTATTTGATGCATTAAAAAATGAACTTTATGCCCATTCAGTTGCCGAAGATCGTTACCTTTATATTCCTTTAATGTTTGATGATGTCGGTTTAGATATTACGAGACATGCTTTATCTGAACATCATGAAATGGATGAGTTGGTCGAACAACTTGAAAAAACCGATATGAGTAGCCCGAGCTGGTTAGCAACCGCCAAACAGTTGAGTGAAAAAGTCCATCATCATTTAAAAGAAGAAGAACATAAGTTTTTTCAACAAGCCGGAAAAATTCTTAAAGACAGCGAAAAGGAGACACTGGGTAATAAATATTTAAAGGAATATAAAAAGTATAAAAAGCAGCAGTAGAGTAAACCTATGCAGCCTTTTTAGTACTTCTTAAAGTAACACCAATAGAGGCCAGCATTACGCAAGCCAAAGCCACCCATTGCAGCATGCTGATTTCTTCGTGAAGCAATAAGAAACCCGTTAATGCTGCCAATGCTGGTGCTAAACTCGTTAGAGTCCCATAAGTTAATTTATTGAGTTGTTTGAGAGCCATTAAATCAAGTGCATATGGAATTGCAGTCGCTAACACCGCAATAAGTAAGGCTTTACCCCAGTACTGTGTCTCAAGTAATGCAGGAGCATTGTGCCAGATTCCAATTGGCAATAAGGCAAGTGCAGATACACCGATCCCAATCGTTAAGGCGTGCATCCCGATATTTTGAGTCACAACTTTATGACCGAAATAGATATAGAAGGCCCAGCAAAGTCCAGCACCTAGTGCACATGCTGCACCTACATACGAGAAATGGTGTTGAATAGGGTTTTGCCAAGGTACCATGAGTGCAATGCCTAACATGGCCAGTGCTACCCAAATGTAGTCGCTCTTTTGTTTAATAGAAAGAAGCGCAAGACCCAATGGACCAATAAACTCTAATCCAACAGCAATACCTTGGGGTAATTTTCCAAGTGAGGTATAAAATAGGATATTCATTAACCCTAAAGATGCGCAGTACATCAATAAATCACGCCATTTTAAATAGGGTAAGCGTGACCAGATTTTCCAAGAGCGAAACATGATCGCGACGATGACTGTTGCAAAGCTCAGCCTTAAAATTGTAACGGTGAGAGGGTCTAATGTTGCAATGAGCTGTTTGGCAAATGAAGCGCTGATTTGATATGAGACCATAGACAAAATCATATACAGCACAGCAATAATTGGAAGATTTTGCATGGAAAATACTCTAGCGCTTCATCTGATGTCTAAAAATAATGGTGGACAATTATAACGAATACTGTGTTTTAGCTGGCAAATTTCATTAAATTAACTTGCTACTTTTTCACGTTCTTGGCGAGCTTTTTGGGTGGTTATGGTACAACCAACAGAAGCGGTAATAATGGTTGCAAGTGCTAGCCATTGGTTCCATAACAGATATTCGCCTAAAAAGATAAAACCAGATAGCGCTGCAACTGCGGGTTCTAGGCTCATCAATGTTCCAAAGCTTAAAGGTGTCAAATTGCGCAGTGCTAACATTTCTAAAGAGAATGGGAGAGCACTGGCTAAAATAGCCAAACCAATAAAATAAAAAAGATAGGGAAGTTCTATAACTTGTGCAATTGAGCCTGAAAAAAAGGTAATGGGTAATAAGATGCATGCACCTACACTCATTCCCAAGCACACCGTATGATTACCTGAAATACCAGAAGGTTTCTGACCGGCAATAATATAAAGCGCCCAACAAGCCCCTGCACTAATAGCAAATAAAACGCCGATCCAATCTAGACTATGGGCCTGATTGAAAGGGAAAAGTAAAATCAGCCCAATAATTGCGAAGCTCACCCAAACAAAATCATATTTTTGGCGTGCGTGGTATAACGCCACACTTAAAGGTCCAATAAATTCAAAAGCAACCGCGATCCCAATCGGTAAGCGTTCGATCGACAGATAAAACAGTGCGTTCATGCCTGCAAGCGCAAATCCATAAGCTAAAATTGCTTTCCATCGAACCTGACTAAAATTAATTCGCCAAATTCTAAAAATAAAGGCAAGAATAATTGCACCTAAACATAGGCGCATTGCTGAAACAGTCAGTACAGGGAAGTTCTGAAACAGAATTTTTGCTAAAGATGCACTGCTTTGTACGCTTAGCATAGCGAGAATGAGAAAGCCCAAAGCATGCAGCTGAGATTTCTGGTTCGAACTGGACATTTTATTATTTGATCGATTGGTATACTTTTCACATGATAATGTAAATGCCCATAAAAAAGCCACAGACATTGCTGTGGCTTTTAAATTTACAGTTCGTATTAGAACAATACGCGCACGCGAATTGTACCTTCAACTTCATGCAACATATCTAAAGCTTCGTGAGAAGCAGAAGCGTCAACGTCCATGACGAGGTAACCGATGTCGCCTTTAGTCATAAGAGACTGACCAGAAATGTTGATGCCTTGTTCAGCAAACAAGTTGTTGATTTTAGACAATACGCCTGGCACGTTTTTGTGGATGTGCAATAAACGGTGTTGGCCAGCTGTCAATGGTAATGCGATTTCTGGGAAGTTCACCGCAGAAAGTGTCATACCTTTATCAGAGTAAGCAACAAATTTCTCTGCAACTTCTAAACCGATGTTTGCTTGCGCTTCCATGGTTGAACCACCAACGTGAGGAGTTAAAATCACGTTGTCTAATCCGCGAAGTGGAGACTGGAATTCTTCACCGTTTGCTTTTGGTTCTTTCGGGAATACGTCAACCGCTGCACCAGCAATATGACCAGATTTGATTGCATCAGCTAAATCTTCAATCACTACACATGTACCACGTGCAGCATTTAAGAAAATCGCGCCTTCTTTCATTTTCGCAAATTGTTCTTTAGTGAAGAAGTTGCGTGTAGATGGAACATCTGGCACATGTAAAGTCACAACATCTGCAGTTGCTAAAAGCTCATCTAAAGAACCAACTTGGCGAGCATTACCCATTGGTAATTTGGTTACTGCATCATAATAAATAACATGCATACCCATACTTTCAGCAAGAACTGAAAGTTGAGAACCGATGGAACCGTAACCCACAATACCTAAAGTTTTGCCACGAGTTTCAAAAGAACCGACAGCGGACTTGTCCCAACCACCACGATGACAAGCCGCCGATTTTTCAGGAACACGGCGAAGAAGAAGAATCGTTTCAGCAAGTACAAGCTCTGCAACCGAACGCGTATTTGAATACGGTGCGTTGAATACAGGAATACCACGTGCCATTGCTGCTTTAAGATCAACTTGGTTTGTTCCGATACAGAAACAACCTACTGCGATCAATTTGTTTGCAGCTTCGAAAACTTCTTCAGTCAATTGGGTACGCGAACGAATACCAATAAAGTGAGCATCTTTAATTGCTTCTTTAAGCGCTTCGCCTTCAAGAGCAGTTTTACGATAGTCAATATTGGTGTAACCCGCAGCGTTTAAAGTATCGACTGCGTTTTGATGAACGCCTTCTAACAAAAGGAAACGGATTTTATCTTTAGGTAGTGAAAGATGTTGGCTCATTACGGCTCCGCTACAAAGGCCAAATTTGGTGGCGGTATAATAACATACTGGGCGGTGCTATAGATATTTCGTTTATACCATCGCCTTATGGCAATTTTATCTATGTCTAATCACTTCTGTTTATGGCTTTTCGAGCATTTTAAAATATGCTTGGTAGGGGGATAAATGTGATTTTTCTCTGAAAGCCCCATAGAAAGCATTTATTTACGTTAAACATGTTTTGTAGTGACAGTATCTCTAATCTGAACTTTATCGCTTGCGCGGATACATGTAGAATATAGGAGTTCCTTGAACATTATGACTTTGCTCAGGTGAGAACCTTGAGAATTATGAGGTCATAGTCCCACCACAGTTTACTTCTTGCTAGGTCTGCAAACGATGAATGCTCCAGTCGCTTTAACACCTGAGTTACTCACCCAATTAACAGCAATCGTCGGTGAAAACCGTATTAAAACTGATGCTGATAGTCTCGAAAACTGGGGTAAAGATCATACCAAGCATTTTAATCCGAACCCATCGGTCATCGTTTTTCCGTCAACGACTGAACAAGTTCAGGCAGTTGTAAAGCTTGCGAACCAGTTTAATGTTGCGATTACACCGTCAGGTGGTCGTACTGGTCTCTCTGCTGGTGCGGTAGCAACCAATGGTGAAATTGTCATTAGCATGGACAAAATGAACCAAATTCTTGAGTTCTTCCCGGCAGACCGTATGGTGCGTGTTCAAGCTGGTGTTGTGACTGAGCAATTGCAGAATTATGCAGAAGAACAAGGCATGTATTATCCGGTGGACTTTGCGTCAGCGGGTTCTAGTCAGATTGGCGGTAATATTGGTACCAATGCTGGTGGTATTAAAGTTATTAAATATGGCATGACACGTAACTGGGTACTTGGTTTAACTGTAGTGACTGGTAAAGGTGACATCCTGCGTTTAAACAAAGGCATGGTTAAAAATGCAACTGGTTATGCATTACAGCATTTGTTTATTGGCGGTGAAGGCACATTAGGTTTAGTGACCGAAGCAGAAATTAAACTTGAGCGTCAACCACAAAACTTACAAGTTTTAGTTTTAGGTGTTCCAGATTTCGATGCAGTAATGCCTGTGTTACATGCTTTCCAAAAAGACATCGACTTAACTGCATTTGAGTTCTTTGGTGAACTTGCAATGCAAAAAGTTTTAGATCATGGACATGTACAACGCCCATTTGAAACTCAATGCCCGTTCTATGTATTACTTGAGTTTGAAGCTCCATATGAGCCGATTCTCGATAAAGCAATGGAAATTTTCGAGCATTGTATGGAGCAGGGTTGGGTACTTGATGGTGTAATGAGCCAGAGCCTTGACCAAGTAGAAAGCTTATGGCGTTTACGCGAAGATATCTCTGAATCAATCGCGCCATTTATTCCATACAAAAACGATATTTCAGTATTAATTACTCACGTACCTGCATTTATTCGTGAAATTGATGCGATTGTTCAAGAAAACTATCCAGACTTTGAAATTTGCTGGTTCGGTCATATCGGTGACGGTAACTTGCACTTAAATATTTTAAAACCTGAAAACTTAACCAAAGATGAGTTCTTTGCGAAGTGTCAGGTGGTAAATAAATATGTGTTTGATACCGTTAAAAAATACGACGGTTCAATCTCTGCTGAACACGGTGTCGGTATGACGAAAAAGCCATATTTGGAATATTCACGTTCGCCTGAAGAAATTGAATATATGAAAGCTTTGAAAAAAGTATTTGACCCGAATGGTTTGATGAACCCAGGTAAATTATTCGATCTTTAAATTAGATCTATTTTGTAGGACTACATAGTTTCTACAGAGTAACCGACAAAGCCATAGCATCATAAAGCTATGGCTTTTGTTTTGGTGATAAAAATGCAACGTTTATTTTTAATTTCAGCGCTTTGTGCTGGGCTTTTCACTGGGTGTGCGACGACCAGTAAATTAATTCCTTTTGTGGGTTCGGAAACTCCGATGCAACAAGTACTTAAAGCCCAGCCTGAGATCGTAAAAGAGCATAACAATACCTCAGTTCAGCAAGTATTTAACCGAGTAGAATCTCCAACAGTTTCCCGTATTACCGTTATCCAAACAGGTTTAATGGATGATTCTGTTTCTGCAATCCGAACAGAATATTCATTTAAGCTAGTTGATGAAAAGTGGCAATTGCAAAATAAGCAAAAGAGCTATCAATGCGCGAGAGGGAAAGGCTCTAGAGGTTTTCAAACCCAGCTTTGCTCTTAAAAATAAAAAAGACGATAAATATATCGTCTTTTTTTATAGTCTAAATTATACGCCGTTTTCTAAAATTTTAATTTTAACGTCAACTACATCATCTTTAACTGCTTCATGATGTGCTTGCATATGATGCGTCGCTAAATGTGCTTCAAGATGGGCAACACTTTGCCATTTTTCTAGCATGACAATCATGTCAGGCTCTTGGGTTTGGAAGCTCGCATTTGATTTGTGATCAACTAAAGGTTCATAACCATGACAACCATCTTCTGCTAAAACAGTTGGAATGATTTTTTGAAAGGCATCCAATACGTTCTGGCGATGCTGTCCACCCGATTTAGTACGAATTTCCGCAATAATGGTTAGCATGGATTTCTCCTTATTAGGCTGCTGCAAATACAGTATTTAAGTGTGCTTTATATTCTTCAACATAACTATCAACGTCAGGCATTTTAATTACGTCATTTACGATAAATGTCGGAAGGGTGCTCATGCCTAAGAACTGATTGGCTTTATGAAATGGTAAATAAACACCATCTACACCTACGCCGTGGAAGAATTGATCTGCATCTTCAAATGCTTCCATTGGAGCATTCCAAGTCAATGACAGCATATATTTTTTGTCATGAATTAGACCACCTGAACCATATTTTTTTGAGGCATCAGAACGGCTACGCCCATCACTTGCATAAAGTGAACCATGACCAGTGGTAAAGACATCATCAATATACTTTTTGACTGTCCAAGGTGCGCCCATCCACCAGCCTGGCATTTGATAAATAACAACATCTGCCCATAAGTATTTTTCAACTTCACTTTCAGCATCATAATTGCTGTCTGCACGGGTGACTTGAACTTCGTGGCCGAGTTCCGTGAGATGTGTGGTTGCTAGGGTGGTTAATGTGTCATTTAATTCACCGTTTGAGTGGGCAAATTGTTTAGCACCATTAATCACTAAAATCTTACTCATGGATGTTGCTCTCATTAAATTCCTGTATTTGACGCATACTCTATGAGATTTACTGTTGTAGAAAAATGCATGAATAGGAAAAATATTGTTGATAAAAAATCAATAATTATTATTGGATTTCTATTTAAAATTAATCTATCTCATTAATATCAATAAGTTTATACTTATTTACAAAGCTCAAAAGGAAAAAGTGGCCTATTATCTTTAGCATTAATTTTGAGTAAATAGAGGGGAAGAGTGATGAAAAAGAATGGTTTGTTGATTATTTTCAGCTTAAGCATATTAACAGCTTGTGCTCCCCCTCAAAATTCTTCTGCTCAACTTGCTGATAGTCCTATACAGGCTGTATTACTCGATCAACCAGATCTTTTAAATGATGCAAGCAATTTAGATATTTCACAGCAAATGAATGCTTCGGATGATCCTTCCAATGCTCAAGTTACTATTTTGCAAACAGAGCCTAGTCCAGATGCGGTGTCGAAAACACGTACTGAATATTTATTAAAACGAGATCAGCAAATCTGGAAAATTGTGAATAAAAAGCAAAGCTATCAATGTACAAAAGGAGAGGAAACTACAGATTTTCAAGTTAATCCTTGCCCATGATGCTTAATTTTTTATCGAATATGTGGATAACTTTGAGTTTGTGCACAAGCATAATTTGCATGCCCTTTTGTGCAAAAAACTGAAATTTAAGCTTCTTGAAATTGCATGATTGCTGATCAATTTAAAAAGTGCTATTGTTGCGCTCGGCAATTGTGCCAATTGGTAAAAATTACCGAATCTCACGTCATATATTTTTTCTCGTTTTAGACACCTTGTGAATACGGTGTTTCACACTCTAAACATGCACTCTCACGGCATATAACAACTTAACTAAAGATTGATTGACCATACATGTCATCGTCATGACTACATCTTATTTTATAGGTAGTCGTACAGACATATGGCCGCTATTTTGAAGTGTACAACTCATGAAAAATATTCAAACGACAACGTTGAACCGTACAACGTTGATGTTTCCTTTGGCCTTAGTGCTATTTGAATTTGCGGTTTATATTGGTAATGACCTGATTCAGCCAGCCATGTTGGCAATTACTGAAGATTTTGGTGTAAGTGCAACTTGGGCACCATCTTCGATGTCATTTTATTTATTAGGTGGCGCATCTGTTGCATGGTTACTTGGTCCTTTGTCGGACCGTCTCGGACGTAAAAAAGTACTATTAGCAGGAGTTTTATTCTTTGCTCTATGCTGTTTTTTAATTTTACTGACGACGCAAATCGAGCAATTTCTAGCTTTAAGATTTTTGCAGGGAATTGGTTTAACTGTAATTTCAGCCGTTGGTTATGCGGCCATTCAAGAAAGTTTTGCTGAACGTGATGCGATTAAAGTCATGGCACTCATGGCAAATATCTCATTACTTGCACCCTTGCTAGGACCTGTACTTGGCGCTTTCTTAATTGATTATGTGTCTTGGCACTGGGGCTTTGTCGCCATCGCTGTATTGGCATTACTCAGTTGGATCGGGTTGAAAAAACAGATGCCAAGCCAGCAAGTCAGTGTAACCAAGCAACCTTTTAGTTATCTTTTTGATGATTTTAAAAAGGTGTTTGCCAACCGCCGGTTTTTAGGTTTAAGCCTCGCATTACCTTTAGTGGGTATGCCTTTAATGCTATGGATTGCTTTATCTCCAATCATTTTAGTAGATGAATTAAAGCTCACCAGTGTGCAATATGGCTTAGCTCAATTCCCCGTATTTTTGGGTTTAATCGTAGGCAACATTGTCTTAATCAAAATTATTGACCGTTTGCCTTTGGGTAAAACCGTCATGATGGGTTTGCCGATTATGCTAACCGGTACACTCATTTTAATATTAGGTGTAGTGTGGCAAACCTATCTCATACCATGTTTGCTTACAGGCATGACACTGATTTGTTTTGGTGAGGGGATTAGTTTCTCGGTCTTGTATCGTTTTGCGCTCATGTCATCTGAGGTATCAAAAGGAACTGTTGCAGCAGCAGTTTCAATGTTACTGATGATGAGCTTCTTTGCAATGATTGAACTTGTACGTTATCTCTATACACAATTTCATTTATGGGCTTTTGCATTGTCTGCATTTACTTTTATTGCTCTTTGGTTTAGCCAACCGCGAAGTGCTTTGAAGCAGGAAATGCAAGAAAGACTTCAACAAGGCAACAATTAAATAAAAAATACCGGAAGTGATATTCCGGTATTTTTTTTATTCTACTTAATCTCATGTTCTAAAAGTTTGTCTTTAAGTGTTAATAATTCTGGCAAGGTTTCTAGCAATAAACTGATTTGTTTTAACACGAGTGTGTAATTCTCTGAAAAGTGCTCATGAGTAGTTAGGCTTTGAATTTGCGCTAAAGTCTGCTCAAGGAAATTGAAATCAATATAAGCCGGATCAAATAAGCTCTGTTTAAGAATTTGCTGACAATCCAGTAAGAGTTGTAATACCTGTTGATCATCAATTTTTTGTCGTTGGCTTCCTAACGCTGCCACGTAACTTAGTTGGCTGTGGCTATAAACCAGATAACGAAAAGCATAATGGATGAGTTGAGGATTCGGGTTCGGTTCAGCACTTAGGCTCGAGATCATGTTGGATAGCTCAATCTGAGCGTTATGCGCAGCACGACGAATTCGGCGGTACTCTATATCCTGATTTTTGCCATATTGATATTGCTCAACAATCACATTGAAATAATCTAAGGTCGCTTTGCTGCTTTTATTAATATTATTGGGGATGTTTCGAAAGTTCCAGTCGGGCCAAATAAAGTTTACGGCGAGCCATGCAATAAAGCAGCCTAATAAGGTATCTATCAGTCGAGGCAAAATAATACTGTAGCCAGCGCCTTTTAAGTTAAAAATTAATAGCACCATAAAGGTAGCCATGAGCGTAGCCAAAGCATATTTCTTTTGGCGTAAGTAAAAAAAGCAAACTCCACAAATAATTGTAATGATGAGCTGGCCTTCAATACTCGGTACAAAATATAAAATAGGTATTCCTAATAAAACACCGAGTAAGGTACCAATCGTTCTTAATTTAAGACGGCTTTTAGTCGCAAAATAAGTAATCTGACAGACAAACAAACTGGTTAGTAAAATCCAGTAGCCATGCTGCGCAAAGGGTAATAATGAAATTGCATAACCTGCGGCGAAAACCACAGCAATTCGTATGGCATGCCTAAACAGCGCTGACTGTGGCGTAAGTTGTTGCCGAAGTTTTAAGATAAGATCTGAAAATCCTTGAATATCATCATCAAGTAAATTTAAGTGTTCTTGTCTTGTTTGAGTGTTATTTTCAGGAACAGGTTGAGCATATTGCAGTTGTTCAAATTGTTCATGCATTCCTTTTAAATTATCAAAAATAAGTTTTAAATTTTTAACTTCAAAATTTTGTGGATGTTGTTGTATCCAATCTTTTAAAGAACTTTCCAAATGTCCTAGTACTTTCTGACTTTCTTGCGAAGGCTGATATGGCTGGTTATATAAAATACATTGAGCTAGGTCTTGGCATGCTTGTGCTTGTAGACGCAGGTTTTTTTGAAAACGGAAAATAAGATCACTACGGCTAAAATTCTGTTGAATATGTTCGTAATGTAAATAATTTGAAGTGGCTTGCTCGTGAATATCTCGTGCGAAAAAATATAGGTTTAGCCAATAGATACTTTTATTACTGACTCTGGAAGCTTTGAGCCGAGTAAGTAGAGAACTGCGTATTTGATTGAGGCTTTGGGCAACTTGCGTATTTTGTAGAGATAATTCATATAAAAGCTGCTCAACATTCTCTTTATTGTCCGGATCAAACAAACGAGCTTTTGCTTGTAGTAGAACAGAAATTTCTTTAAAAATTTGTGAGAGCTTATCTTGTAAGGGAAGTGTCGGTTTAATAATAAAAAATAAAATAGAAGTTAAACCGTACCACAGAGCACCATAAACAAAATAAGTAGGTTGTTGATACCAATGTGCGTATTCGCCTAAACCGAACATACTATAAATAGAGAGCAGAATCGTGCCAAAAGAAATCGTGGCATAACGTTGCCCTAAGGCGCCTAGTAATATGAAAAAAGCGCTTGAGATAGAGAGATATAAAATAAAGAAAATTTTGTAAGGAGCTAAAAAGCCAAGAATACTACTGACTGTAAAAAAGAGCAGGCAGACATAGATCAAGTTGCGTAATCGAATACTTAAACGATCATCAAAGTCTGTCAATGCTGCTGCAATTGCGCCTAAGGTTACAGGAACAATGAGTTGATTATAGCCTAGCCAAAGCAAACCTAAAGTTGTGCCAGTGAGTACAATCAGAATTTGCAGGCAATAAATTAAAATAGAGTTCGTCTTAAAGCTATTAAATATTTGGGTCAGATAATTCACGGCTTTTGTTCTAAATTAGAGAATACGTGAGGAAGCACTATGTAACTTTAAATTTTTATTACTTCAAAAATATTATTCTTTTTATCTACAAAAGTCAGTCATTTTTTTAGATTTTATTAGACTTAAACCAAGTTGTAACGATCAATAAATTAACAGAATTGTGGATATCTTTTTAGATACCCACAATTTAAAAAATACATAAATTATTTAATCACGCCACACGCAATTCGTGCTCCGCCACCGCCAAGAGGTTGAGGTGAGTCTGAATAATTGTCACCACCCGCATGGATCATAATCGCTCGACCCTGAATATCAGCAAGTTTTAATCGAGGTGCGATTACGGCAGTTGTTGCAACACCTGTATTATCGACAACTAAAACAGGTAGATCGCCTAAATGGCCAGTGGTTGGAGTACCATGATGAGGGGCTTGGTTCGGGTTATAGTGGCTACCGGCAGCTAAAGCAGCGCCAGGTTTTCCATCTTTTACAGCAGGTGCACAAGAAGCGTTTTCATGAATATGGAAACCACGAGTACCACTTGGTAAATCAGCAAGAGCAGGGGTAATAATTAAGCCTTTGTCGCTATCTTGAAAGCTAATCGTACCTATTTTTTTTCCAATACCGTTAGCTGTCACTTCATTTACGTCGACCACTTTTTTAGTATGCATTGAGGTTAATGCTTGGGCTGTGTCAGATACAGTTTTAGTTACCGAACTACAGCCAACGGTAAAAAGGGCTGTAAGCGCACAGACTGCGCCAATTTTATTAAACATCTGCATGATTGGATGTCCTTATAAATATATATGATTGTTTGATTCAAACAAACAGAGGTCTGACCTACAAGTTAATTTAAATAGTTAATTTGTATCTAGAAACATTTTTAAATTAAATCTCTATGTCACTTTTCATCATTAGACGATTCACTCTCAGAATCATAAATCATGGTCGTTTTTGGCATAGGTTCAGGTTCAATCGTTTCATGTAACCATTCACGCCAAATTGCCAGTAAAATAGCCAAAATTACAGGGCCAATAAATAAACCGACTAAGCCAAAACTCGCAATACCGCCTAATACACCAAACATAATTAATAAGAAAGGAATTTTGGTGGCACCAGAAATGACGAGTGGTCTAATCACATTATCCGAGCTACTAACAATCAGCACACCCCAAACCACAACACCAATTGCTTCCATGGTTTGTCCCTGAGAGAACAACCATAAGCCAACGCCTAAATAAGAAATTGGAGTACCAAATGGAATTAAAGCCAATAAGAAAGTAACAATAGTGAGTACCATAGGGTTTGGTACACCTGCTACGAAGTAACTTAATCCAGCTAAAACGGCTTGAGCAATTGCAGTTAAACCCACACCATAGACTACTGCACGAGTTGTTTCAGAAATTGTATCGAGATAATGATGAATACGAGGGCCAATGACCATTTCTAAAGCTTTACTCACTTGAGATAAAATCATTTGTCCATCACGATAGAAGAAAAATAGGCTGAATACTGCAAAGCCAAGTTTGACAATATTTTTACTAATTTCACCAAGCAGCACGCGACCATAACTTAAATGGCTTTGTACCCAAGCTGCGATATTTTGAATCGTACTATTAGGGTCGTTGTTTAACTCATTGAGTGTACGAGAAATCTCTTTTCCTACAAAAGGAAGATCACGAATAAAATCTGGAACGCTTAAATGACCCGAAAAAACCTGACGTTGTAAATCAAAATATAAGTTACGCCCCTCATGCTGCAAAATAAAAACCGCGCATGTAAAGGGGATGCCAACTACCAAAATGACCAGACTAATCATTAGGGTTGCGTTTAAAGTATTACGTGATTCTCCAAAAAAGCGCTGAATTCTTAAATAAATAGGCCAAGTCATATATGCAATGATGGCAGCCCAAAGTACAGGAACAATAAAATATTTCAGGATATTAAATCCTAAAAAAATCAAAATAAAAAACAGCCCAAACAATAAAACGCGCTGTAAATTAGGAGCGTATGGATGCACGAACAATATTTCTCTAATTTTCTACATAGAATAAAGTCATATTAACTGAAAAATAACCTGAGGCAAATTTTAAGGCCGTAATGTAAAGAACCTTATACATCCCGTTTTAAAGGCTAAAATTTCTTTAAAACCACTCAGCTTTATCTTCAATTAACTTGTTTAGAACAGGTTGCCATTGATTTTGGATACTAATAAAGTTTTTTTGCGGTTTATCAAAAATGCTTAAACCTTGCATTGCTAAGCTGCCATAGGCAGTGCGTTCAGCAATCCATGCAACAGGTTCCTGTTCAATTTTTTCAAAGAACTGCTGGATATCTTTTGAGCTTGCACTATTTGGTTTTACACGGTTAGCAAGAAGCAAAATCTGTACTTTGCCTTTGCGAATACGTTTAATATCTTGTAAATGCTTCAAAAAGCGACGAGTACTGTCTATGTCAAAAAATGAAGGCTGAAGCGGAGTAATAATGGCATGAGCTTCACTAATAAGTTGTTCAGCATGCTCACCTGACAGAGCACCAGGCGCATCAATAATTAAATAGTCCAGATTTTTGGGTGCATCACCAATTGATTTCTCATGACGCCAGTCTAGGCTTTGAATCGTTGCAACGGTATCAGGGCGCTGTTTTAACCATTGTAAAGCCGATTTTTGATTGTCCGAATCTGCTAATGCTACTTTATATCCTTTTTGTGCCAATGCTGTTGCCAACGTAATGGCCGTCATGGTTTTTCCGCATCCGCCCTTTTGATTTGCAATAAGTATCGTTTTCATAAATCCAATTATTTTCAGCAGCACATTTGTTTATGTTTTATACCTTAGCATCTTTTTATGTGAAGGAGATGACCACATTTGACAAAAGTTTAAGCTGTTTCGTTATTTTAGATATGATTAGATCTGTAATCTTAATTCGTGCTTTTTAAGGAAAATTTATGTCTGTATGGCTTGCCATGCTTATTGGTGCTGGAATTGGCATCATTATCACTACTCTTATTTTATCAAATACACGTAATGGACGAATTAAGGCTGAATATGAGCAATATATTGCTGAACTTGAATTAGAGCATCAACAAGCTCTCACTCAAGCACAAAAGAGAAGTGTAAATACAAGTCGTGCGGTGTTGAAAGGAAAAATGGCAGAACAATTTGCTCCGGTTTTACCTGAATTTCAGTATTTACCAAGCGATGCAAAATTCATGGGCGATCCGGTGGATTATATTATTTTTGATGGATATACCGATTTTCGCGATGGCGATGGTACGGCAGAAGACATCAATATTATTTTGCTCGATGTAAAAAGTGGTGGAGCTAGACTTACAAAAGGTCAACAGGCAATTGCTCAAGCTGTTCAACAAGGCAAGGTTCGTTTTGAAACGTTGAGAATAGATTTCGAAGGTTAACGAGCTGATTAATTCAGCACAAAAATAGACGAAATTGATCTGTATTGTTACTAAATTTCGATATTTTTTTCATCGCTTAAAGCTATTATAAATTGAAGATCTATTTACTTTGATCTAGCAATATTTGAGGTGTAACACGATGAAAAAACAACGTTTGATGATGGGCTTACTTGCCGCGATTGGCATGAGTTCAACATTTGCATCGACCTCAAGTGAATATAATATAGCCAATGGTTTGAGTCCGATAGAAAAAGATCAATCTATTTCTGTATTACAACCTTTTCAAGGCAATTTCAGAATCTTGGGTTCAAAAGTTTATCAAAATGATGAACAAGCTAAATTTTCTCCTATTGACTATGCCGTAAGTTGGGGATTGTTTGCACAGCCTGAAATCGCACGTCATATTTCAGTGAAACAATATGACCGTTATTTAAACTGGAAAATTCCCAAATTACCTGTTCCAGCAGAGCAAGCAATGCAAATGGTGTCTAACATGCACATCATTCCTGCAAACCCTGAGATTGCTCAGCAGATTAAACAGGTTAAACGTGGTGATTTAGTTTATCTAAAAGGTGACCTTGTCGAGATTAAGGACAAAAATTTAGTCTGGAAATCTTCACTTACGCCGACTGATACGGGTGATGGTGCATGTGAGTTATTCCGCGTTCAGGCAATTCATTGGGTTGAAAAGCAAAATATATAATTTGAAAAAAGCCTTCATAAGTTTGAAGGCTTTTTTATAACCACTACATTGTTTATTTCTGTTGCGATGCTTTCCAATATTTTAATTGATTTTGTGCTTGTAAATAGTCGGCAAGATCATTTATCTGTTCATCTTTATTGGTTTGCTTATCACTCAAGTGTTTTTCTTGGTTTTCCCAATATTGATAAAGTAGACCCTGAATGTAACGGCCTTGCTCAGTTTTTAAATCTAAATCTTTTAACATGGTCAGAGAAGAGCGCACATTATCGAGAGTACGCTGTTGCTCAAACTCTGTAGTGAGGGTTCCAGCTTCATGCATTTTTGCTAATTCACTTTCCATTTCGTCACTCATTTCTGTAAAGCGACGGTCATAATCCTCTAACAGCGCAATATCGTGTGCATCATCAGCAGTGGCAGGGAAGGTTTTAACAGGTCTTTCATTCAGTTTTTCTAAAACCTGATCGGTAGATGAGGTGCTAGAAGGTTGCTCCGTCTTAGCAGGCTCATCCGCTTTTTTACAAGCAGTCAGAAATAGGCTAGAGCAAAGCAAAGACATTAATATGATTTGAGGTGTTTTCTTCTTCATAACTTTCAACCAAACCTATTCACTAATTATTTAACGGGTAACGTACTTTTCTGAAAGTGATATGCATATGTGACATATGGAAAATCAATCTGATCTTGAGGACCTAATCCCGTAAAATCATAAACAATTTTTTCAAACTGCGCTTTGAGTTGTAATTGATCTTTTTCAGTCATTGCAGCAATAAAACTCGTAGAGAGTAAACGTTTACTCACGACTTGTTCGACAGAACCGTGTTGTGACTGTGTGAATGTTTGTAGGCTATCAAATACAAATAAATCTTGTTGTTCAAACACACGTTTCCACTTTTCACTATGATAACGAGGTGTATCACCTTCAAGAGGGAGTAGGAAGTCAGCTAAAGCCTTGACCCAATCTGTACGTTCGTCGCGTTGATTCCAAACTAGCCCTAAATGTCCTTTTGGTTTTAATACTCTATGCATTTCTGTTAGGGTATCGAGATTGTCAAACCAGTGAAAAGATTGCGCACAAATAATGGCATCAATTTCATGATCTGCTACAGGAATTGAATTACTAAAAGCCTGTAATGTTTTGATATCAGGATAAACTTGTTGAAGCTGCTGTAACATCTCGCCAATTGGCTCAACTGCAATAACATCAGCATGTGTTTGTTTTAAGTAGGGTAAGAATTTGCCAGTACCCGATCCAAGATCAATAACAGTAGATTTTTCCTGTATTTGTAGGCAATTTTGCAGCCAACTTACTATTTCTGCGGGATAATTAGGTCTAACTTGCTGATAAAGTTCAGCAGCTGAGCTGAAGCCTTTTTGAGCGGCAGGATGTAAGGATTGTGTCATATTTTGCGCTTTTTAATCTGACTGGCATCTATAAAATAAGATACTCCGCAATCATAAATTGGCAAAACACCTATTTTGTTTCATTTTTGACGTTGTATGTGGGAGTAAATTTTCTTTCGGTGTGAGCATGGATAAGCAAATTATTTTTGAAGACGAACACATTAGAGCCATTTTTTTACCAGGCGATTCTAATACATTGGTTCTCTCTTTTGGCGATTTGATTACCCGAGCGAGTGGCTTATCTATCAATGCTGAAAAGTCCCTAATTAAATACCAATATAATGTTATTGGGGTAATGCCAAAACAAAAATCATGGTTTCCTCAAGCAAGCATGATTGAGCTGGCAAAAGCAATTTCGCCTATTCTAAAAGGCTTTAAAAATATTGTGGGTTATGGCGGTTCAATGGGCGGCTATGCGGCAATCAAATATTCTAATTTATTGAATATGAACCGTGTGATTGCATTTGTGCCTCAATATTCAATTGACCCTGAACACGTTGAAGACCGACGCTATGCTGAGTTTTTTGATGCTATAGCAAATAAAGACATGCAGATTCAGCCGCAAGATGTCGATTCAGCGCGTGAATACGTTATTGTTTATGACCCATATTTCTCGATTGACCGTGAACATTACTTAAAAATAAAAGAACTGTTACCAAGCTTACATACGATTCATTTGCCATTTACTGGTCATGAAGCATTGTCTGTATTGGCTAGTTCAAGTTTATTACATGATTTTATTGAACATGATTTCGATGAAATCTATTTTTATCAGCAAGTTCGTAAGGTCAAAAAACAAAGTAAGTTTTACTTCCGTAATGTACTTGCGCATGTTCTTACCCAACATGATGAAATGTTGTTAAAAATATTACGTCAAAATGATTTTCAGCTAGATGAACGTTATTTTGATAACCCACTTAAACAGGCTATTACACGTAGTCTGATAAAAACAAAGCAAGCAACTGAATTGGACTTTCAAAAGCTTGGGGTTAAAGTACAACGAATTCAAGAAGATGCAAATTACAAAGAAGGCTTGCAGACTAGCTTTGGTTTAATTTTGGTATTCAACCTCATCAACTCAAAGTTTGAAAGTTATGCTCTGGATGTTCTGTTGGCGAATAAATCTTATTTGGTTCCAATTGTGGCTGAGCAAACTGGTGTAGTGCATATTGAATTAAATAATGAAATTTATTTGTTAGCGATGAATGATCGTAAGATTATTAAATTGTTCAAGAGTGAAGAGCCTTTAACATCGGATATGAGCCCATTTGTAATCAAAAAATATTCGGATTCTTTTGCGATTAGCTATAAGCAACTAAATTTATCTTGTGAGGAACAAGGGCTGTGTGAATTTACGGAAGGTTCAATTCAACCTACAGAGCAGTTGACCACCATCAGCTATTAAAACTTTATAGTGTTTAAATAAAGCTCAGACCTTTAGGTTTGGGCTTTATTTTTTGCTTAAAAAATATTTTTTTATAAACTTATTTGTATATTATTTTAAAATTCATTATTTAAATAAATAGTAGGTTTATTATATGGTGATCTGCTGTATTTAAAGTAGGCATAACTAGTAATATATATAAATATTATATTTAAAAATAAATGTGTTTTCCTAATACATAAATTATAGAAATAATATAAGATTAATTAAAATACAGTTATAGCTATAAAAAAATATAAATAAATGTTTTTACTATATATTTTATTTTGACTTGAAGAGCTTGGTTAAAATAAGTTCACTATTCAAAGATAATTGCATATTTATTTTTTTCTCCTAAAATGATTTTTTACTAAATTGTCGTTACAGTTTTTTATATGCAATCATTAAATTATCGGAATAATGATGCATCGCAACATGGAAGTTCTGCACCTTTGAAACGAGCAATGAGTACTCGACATTTGGTGATGATCTCCCTTGGCGGTGCCATAGGTACAGGTCTTTTTTTAGGGTCTGGTGATGTAATTTCCCAAGCAGGCCCAATTGGCGCAATTATTTCTTATTTTTTGGGCGGTTTAATTGCCTATACCGTGATGTTATGCCTTGGTGAACTTGCGGTTCATGTACCGGAATCAGGTTCTTTTGGGGAATACGCCCGCCGTTATATTGGTCCTGGTACGGGCTATATGATTACTTGGCTCTATTGGTTAACTTGGACTGCAACTTTGGGGACTGAGTTTACTGCGGCAGCTTTATTGGTGCAGGAGTGGTTTCCATCTACCTCGGTATGGGCTTGGACTCTTTTTTTTGGCGCCTTAGTTTTTTTCCTTAATATCAGTTCAACTCGATTATTTGCCGAATCTGAATTCTGGTTGGCACTCGTCAAAGTTGTCACTATTATTTGTTTTATTGGTTTAGGTTTACTGGCAATTTTTGGTTTTATTCCTTACCACGGACATGAAACAGCACCATTATTTAGTAACCTGACTGCTCACGGTTGGTTTCCAAATGGTCTCTTCCCAATTTTTGCCACTATGCTGATTGTTAACTTTGCTTTTTCGGGCACTGAATTGATTGGAGTAGCGGCGGGGGGAGCTGAGAATCCAGCACAGACAGTTCCTAAAGCAATCAATGCGGCTATTTGGCGTTTACTGATTTTCTTTGTTGGTACAATTGTGGTGATTAGTTCATTACTGCCGTTCCAGCTTGCAGGCCTTAGTGCAAATGAAGTAAGTAATAGTCCTTTTGTGACGGTATTTAACTATATTGGTATTCCATACGCAGAAGACATTATTCGCTTTGTAATTATTACGGCTTTACTATCTGCTGCAAATTCTGGTTTGTTTGCTGCTTCACGTATGATGTGGTCGCTTTCGGCAAAAAATCAATTACCAAAAATATTTTCTAAATTAACTCCTTCTGGTACACCGATTGTTGCCATTACTGTAACTATGTTTGGTGCAATTCCTGGATTGCTTTCAGAACAATTCGCGCCAGAAACAATTTTTAAGAATTTGTTGGGCGTTGCAGCTTTTACAATGGTTGTGGTTTGGATTGCGATTTGCGTTTCACAGTTTAACTTCCGTAGACAGTGGTATAAGTCGGGTAAAACAGCAAAAGATTTACGCTTCGCGGCACCTCTTTTCCCTCTTACTCCAATTGTAGGTGGGCTGTTCTGTATCGTTACCTGTATCAGTATGGTATTTGACCCATCTATGCAAGTTGGTTTTATCTGCTGCATTATTTTTATCATTTTATGTTATGCAAGCTACTTCATTTTTTATCGAAAGAAAGATCTAGTGCAAAGCTAAGCTTTTTAGTCGAAAAATGTGTTTTTAAAGGTCCCGAAAGGGGCCTTTTTTTGTGCCTTAGAGGAACTACAAAAGAAAGAACTTCTGTATTTTTTTTAAAAATGAAGTTTTATTTTTGATCATGAAAACAAATATTGTTTTATAAAATTACCATTTATCGGATTCTTATTAATATTTATTTATTATTAATAGTTGATTAAGTCTATGTTTAGCTTGGTTATTTGATAAAGAGGTTTTTGGGTTTTTATAAAATATGAATTAGAAATGGACTTATTATAGATTTAATGTAGAGAGGGTATAATTTTTTGACAAATTCATAAAGGTGATTAATTTTTAAGTTATTGTTATTTATGATTTTAATTTGGTGTATTTTTTTAAATTATGATTTTATGTTTTCTATAAATTTTTTTTATTAAAGTTAAGCTTTTTTTAATATTTGTTGTTTTTTTATTATAAAGATTAGTGCGATTTGATTATTTTTTCTCTGCTTATTTATTTTAAAATGTTCTAAATGAGTGTGCTCTATGCTATATTTATTGGAAGATTTTATAGCTATGTTCCGGCTTAATTTTAAGCGGTGTGTGTAGAGATAATTAATCTGTAGCATTATTGAACAATGTTTATTTTTAAAAAGACTAATGGAGGGATCTATCGATTAGTCAAAATAATTTTTATGGACATATGATTTTTTTATAAATCATCGTTCTTTTTAACTCCCAAACGGTTATGCCATTTCTTTTGTATTTATATTTCAGCCGACTGGATTAAGTGGGTTGTGGTTAAACTTTGCTTTTATAAAGATAGCTTTATAAACAGTAAGTTACATGAAAGAAAGCTTGTAAAAGATATCGATATATAAAAGTAGATCATACTTTTAGTATCAACAAATGGAATTTAAAAAATCTAATGCTTTAGAAGAGCAGAAGGTTTAGTAAATAAACTAAGACTTTGTTATTGCAAGGTTTTGGTTGCTGAATAATAAAGACTACGGATTTATCAAATCTGAGTCTATGAAGGTATATAGGAAAAAAGATGTCAGATCTTTCATACGTAAACGAACATAGCGATGCATGGCAAACTTACTTGGCACAAATTGACCGTGTAGCGCCATATTTAGAACACTTAGCTGATTATATCGATACTTTAAAACGTCCTAAGCGTGCGCTTATTGTTGACGTGCCAATCGTGATGGATGACGGTTCGATCCAGCACTTTGAAGGTTACCGTGTACAACACAACTTGTCTCGTGGTCCGGGTAAAGGCGGTGTTCGTTACCATCCAAATGTTGATTTGAATGAAGTGATGGCGTTATCTGCATGGATGACAATTAAAACTGCTGTTTTGAACTTGCCATTTGGTGGTGCAAAAGGTGGTATCCGTGTTGATCCACGTAAATTATCAACTCGTGAATTAGAGCGTTTGACTCGTCGTTATACGACTGAAATTGGTCATATTATTGGGCCTCAAAAAGATATTCCTGCTCCAGACGTTGGTACGAATGCCAATATCATGGGTTGGATGATGGATACTTATTCTACTAGCCAAGGTCACACGGTAACTGGTGTTGTAACTGGTAAACCAGTTCACTTAGGCGGTTCTTTAGGTCGTGTAAAAGCAACTGGTCGTGGCGTATTCGTTACAGGTCGTGAAGTAGCAGCAAAAATTAATTTACCAATTGAAGGCGCGAAAGTTGCTATTCAAGGTTTTGGTAACGTAGGTAGTGAAGCAGCTTTCTTATTTGTTGAATCGAAAGCGAAAGTTACACACGTTCAAGACCACACTGGCACAATTTTCAATGCTGATGGTATTGATCTTGAAGCATTACGTGATCACGTAAATGCAAATCAAGGTGTTGGTGGTTTTGCCGGCGCTCAATCAATTGCTGACGAAGATTTCTGGACAGCTGAAGTTGACATTATTGTTCCAGCTGCATTGGAAGGCCAAATCACTGTTGAACGTGCTCAAAAACTTAAAGCTAAGTTGATTTTAGAAGGCGCAAACGGCCCGACATATCCTAAAGCTGAAGACGTATTAGTTGAGCGTGGCATTGTTGTAGTTCCTGACGTGGTATGTAACGCCGGCGGTGTAACTGTAAGTTACTTCGAATGGGTTCAAGACATGGCGAGCTACTTCTGGAGCGAAGAAGAAATCAACGAGCGTTTAGACAAGTTGATGGTTCAAGCTATGGAAGATGTTTGGAATACAGCAAACAGCAACGCTTGTACTTTACGTACAGCGGCTTACATCTTGGCATGTGAGCGTATCTTAAAAGCTCGTAAAGAACGCGGTATTTTCCCAGGCTAATCTGCGGAAATTACTTTTAGAAAAAGTGGTCTGAACAAATATAAAGGATGTTATAGGGTTTATTTGTTCAGTCCCTTTTTCTGAATTATTCAAATTTAAGTGTTATCGAATATATTAAATAAATACTGAGGTAAGCATGGAACAGCCAATTTCTGTAACTCGAAGCAACTTTAACGACTGGATGGTTCCAGTTTTTGCACCGGCAAATTTCATTCCGGTACGTGGCGAAGGTTCACGTATTTGGGATCAAGAAAATAAAGAATATATCGATTTTGCAGGCGGGATTGCAGTAAACGCATTAGGTCATGCGCATCCAGTGGCAGTAAATGCTTTAACAGAACAAGCAACAAAACTTTGGCATGTAGGCAATGGTTATACAAATGAACCCGTTCTACGCCTTGCAAAACAACTCACGGAAAATACATTTGCAGATAAGGTTTTCTTCTGTAACTCAGGTGCAGAAGCCAACGAAGCTGCTTTAAAACTGGCTCGTAAAGTTGGTTTAGACAGCGGCGTTGCTGGAAAAAGCGGCATTGTGGCATTTAACAATGCTTTCCATGGCCGTACTTTATTTACCGTTTCAGCGGGTGGTCAACCTAAATATTCACAAGACTTTGCACCACTTCCAAATGGTATCAACCATATTGCCTTTAATGATTTAGAAGCTGCAAAAGCGGCCATTAATGAGCAAACTTGTGCAGTTATTGTTGAGCCGATCCAAGGTGAAGGCGGGGTAATTCCAGCTGATATCGAATTTTTAAAAGGCTTAAGAGCACTATGTGATCAGTTCGGCGCCTTACTGATTTTTGATGAAGTACAAACGGGTGTTGGCCGTACAGGTACACTTTATGCCTATATGAACTCTGGTGTCATTCCAGATGTGTTAACGACTGCAAAAGCACTGGGTGGTGGTTTTCCAGTCGGTGCAATGCTAACAACAGATAAATTTGCTCCGCATTTTTCTGTCGGTACACATGGTACGACTTATGGTGGTAACCCGTTAGCAAGTGCGGTTGCTGGTGCAGTGTTTGAGTTTATTAATACGCTTGAAGTACTGAATGGCGTTAAAGAGCGCCATGACTACTATAAAAATGCTTTAAATCAATTAAATGAAAAATATGAAGTCTTTAAAACGATTCGCGGTGAAGGCTTATTGATAGGTTGCGCTTTAGAAGACAAATTTGCTGGTAAAGCAAAAGACATCAATAACCTTGCGGGCGAAGAAGGTTTACTGAGTCTGATTGCTGGTCCGAATGTTGTACGTTTTACACCGTCTTTAATCATTCCATTTGCTGATATTGATGAAGGTTTAAAACGCTTTGAACGTGCGCTTGCTCGCTTTGTTGAAATTCAAAAGGATGAACAAGCAGCATGATGAGTATTCGTTACATCGAACCTAAAGATGTTAATGACCTTTACCTGTTGGCAAAAAAAGCGGGTTTTGGTTTGACATCTTTGCAGCCCAATATGGAAAAACTTGCTGCTCGTATTGAGAGGGCGTGTAAGACAGTCGCAGGCGAACTCCCAAAGGCAGATCAGGTTTACCTATTTGTTTTAGAAGATACTGAACTCAACAAAGTTGTCGGTGTTTGCGGTATTGAAGTCGCACTTGGTTTAAAAGAGCCTTGGTATAACTTCCATGTAGGAACACAAGTTCATGCTTCTGAACCGTTAAGTGTTTATAACGCTTTACCGACTTTGTATTTGAGTAACGACCATACTAACTGTAGTGAGCTTTGTACGTTATTTTTAGACCCTGACTATCGCTTAAATAAAAATGGCAAGTTTCTATCTAAAGTCCGTTTCTTATTTCTTTCAGCATTCCGCCAATATTTTGAAGAAACGATTGTTGCCGAAATGCGCGGATATTCTGATGAAAATGGACAATCACCATTTTGGAACGCAGTAGGTCATAAGTTTTTTAATATTGAATTTACCAAAGCCGATTACTTAAGTGGTGTCGGGCAAAAGGCTTTTATTGCTGAGCTGATGCCAAGACATCCACTCTATGTCGATATGTTGCCGGACGATGCTAAAGCTGCGATTGGCATTGTTCACCCAAATACTCGACCAGCCTACAATCTCTTGCTTGAAGAAGGACTGCGCTATAAAGGCTATGTCGATATTTTTGATGGCGGTGCGACGTTGCAAGCAGATATCGAAAATTTAAGGGCGATTAAAGAAAGTCAGTCCGTAACGGTACAAGTCGAACAAACTGAAAATATCGCTGTAGGGGATGAAGCTTACATTGTGGCTAATGATGACTATGAAAATTATCGCGCCATTCTTGTGTATAGCCAGCCTCATCAGAACATATTGCAGTTAACAAAAGAACAGGCAAACCAATTGAATGTTGAAAATGGCTCTTTAGTTCGGGTGCTAAGTATTCATGTTAAACAAGTTTCGAGTCCAGAAGTGGTCAATAAACTCAAAGCCACTGAACATTTTCGAATGGCTGTTAATTAAGCGGAAATTACTATACATTTCACCAAATTTAAGAAGGAATACTATATTATCGCTAGCGCAAGATGGGTATATGGATAAATACAATCTTGCTCGCTGAGCTAAGATTAATTAGCCTGTTTTTCTTTATAAAAGTTAAATCAATAAAATATTTAATTAGTTTATATATTTTAAATGTTTATCGAAATTATATTTTGGAAATCAGGCTAATATAATAATGAAGGAAAGGAATGGTGAATAATTTTTATTGTTATAGGTGATGGCTTTTAAAAAGGAATTTATAAGGTCTTAAGTGATTTAATAATATTTTAGAATGGTTTAATGGACTAAATTAATAATCATATAATTTATTTATTATTAAAGCATTTACGACGGTTGCTATAAATTGGAGTAAATATTACATGAGTAAGAATAACGGAAAGCAGTTCTTGGAAGGAGATCTTCTTGGTAGTCAACATATGACTGAGCAAGAAGAAGAGAAATTGCAGCGCTCATTGACAAATCGTCATATTCAAATGATCGCAATCGGTGGTGCAATTGGTACTGGATTATTTATGGGTTCCGGGAAAACATTAAGTGTTTCGGGTACTTCAATTGTTTTAACCTATTTAATTATTGGTTTCTTCTTTTTCTTCGTGATGCGGGCAATGGGTGAATTGTTGCTTGCCAACACGAATTTTAAAACCTTCGCCGATTTTGCAACAGCTTATCTCGGTCCATGGGCGGGGTTTTTCCTTGGTTGGTCCTACTGGTGTAACTGGATTATTACTGCGATTGCCGATGTAATCGTGATCGGAGGGTACATGCAGTTTTGGTATCCCGATTTACCCATTTGGATTCCGGCATTTACATCATTGGCCATCTTAACCATACTTAACTTTGTGGCCGTTCGATTGTTCGGTGAGCTTGAGTTCTGGTTCTCACTCATCAAAATTACTGCAATTATTCTATTTATTCTGGCTGGTATTTATTTAATTGGGACCGGGTTTACTTCTCCAAATGGGGTTAAGGCTTCAATGAGCCATTTGTTTGAAACAGAGTCGATGTTCCCTTATGGTGTAACAGGTTTCTTGGCAGGCTTTCAAATTGCCATCTTTGCATTTGTGGGTATTGAGCTTGTCGGTACGACTGCTGCTGAAACTAAAGATCCGCATAAATCACTTCCAAAAGCGATTAACTCTATTCCTTTACGTATTTTATTATTCTATGTGGGCGCGTTGGTTTGTATTATTGCAGTCACATCTTGGGCAAAAGTTTCACCAGAAAAGAGCCCATTTGTGGAAATGTTTACTTTGGTCGGGTTACCAATTGCGGCAGGTTTAATCAACTTTGTTGTTGCGACTTCAGCTTTATCTTCTGCAAACAGTGGAATCTTTGCGACCAGCCGTATGTTATACGGTTTGGCTTTAGACAACGATGCCCCTAAAAGCTTTAGTAAGCTGTCAAAAAGAAAAGTTCCAATTCGCGGACTTATATTTTCAATGGCGTGCGTAACGGTTGGAACATCTATTTTATTTATTGTGCCTAATGTTATGACTGCATTTACGATTATTTCAGCGCTCACTTCAATTTTATGTATTTTTACGTTTATGTTGATAGTGCTTTCATATATTTATTATCGTAAGAAAAGCCCTGAACTACACATTCAGTCAAAATATAAAATGCCAGGTGGTTTATTTATGGCATGGCTGACCATGTTGTTTTTAGTTTTTACTATCGTAATTTTAGCTTTAGACCATGATACTTTAATTGCACTTGAGTGCTCACCAATCTGGTTTATTGGTTTATTTATTGCCTATAAATATAAAAAGAAAAAGATGTTGCAGCTTGATATCTTAAAAGCTCAAAAGGTTGATTATATTTAAGCTAGAAGATGAAATTTTTTTAAAGCTAGGCGTGTGTCTAGCTTTTTTATTTTTATAAAATATTGAGATATATATTGTTTTTGTGTAAAATAGTGTGACTATACGTACAATTCTGTCTATAAAATGTTAACTAGAAATTTTATAACTTCTTCCCTTATTCTTTTTGCGGGTTTTCACCAATATGTCTATGCGATTGAAGATGTTTCTTTGCCCAGCCAGGTGCTTCAAGATCAACGTTTAAAAGAGCTTAACCAGCAATTACAAGACCAGCTTGCTCAGCAAACTCCTTATGAAAATACCAAACCATTACAGGATTTTAAGCATTTAGTTGTTGAAGAAAGCCCATGCGTAGTGGTTAAAAAAATTAGTCTTATCCCTTTAAATGATCAGTCGGAATCTGACTTACAGCAATTTAACTTTGTGGTTAAAGCTATAAAAAAACACCCACAGAATGTTTTGGGTAAATGTATTGGAACCCAAAGTTTACATAACATCGTGAACTATGCCCAAAATGAACTTTTAAAAAAGGGTTTTATTACCAGTCAAATTGTCGTGAGTCCACAAGACTTAAATCAAGGTAATTTAAACCTGAGTGTGCAAATTGGTCGCTTGAATAAAATCATAATTCAGGAAGGTAAAATTTCCTCATTACAGCTTAAGACAGGGTTGCCATTTAAAGCGGGCGACATTGTAAATCTAAAAAAACTCGATCAGGGGCTAGAAAATCTAAAACGTGTCTATGCGGTAGATATGCAAATTACTCCCGCAAGTGCTCAAGATAAAGAATTAACGGGCTATAGCGATTTAATACTCAAACTTCAACCACTACAAAAATTTAATTTCAATTTAAGTGTAGATGACTCGGGTAATCAGGACACTGGTACCTATATGGGAAATATCGGGATAGGCGTCAATAATCCATTTCATTTAAATGATATTTTATCGTTAAACGTGAGTCACTCTTTAGATGACTTTAATGAAGACTTAAACCGAAGTTATTTCATTAGTTATCAGTTACCCGTTGGTTATTATGATTTAGGTCTTAGTTATAATGACTATCAATATAAGCAAACAGTCTTAGGGGGGAATGGTCCACTGCTTTACCATGGCAACAGTCAGCAAGCCAACCTAAATTTATCTCGTGTCATTAGCCGTAGTGGACAACATAAAACCAGTGTCTATGGAAAGCTTTATCATAAGGAAAGCCAAAGTTTTATTGATGATATTGAAATTAATGTCTTACACCGAAGAACCTCAGGCTGGAATTTAGGGTTTCAGCACCGTCAATATTTAGGAAATGCAGTATTAGACGGCAGCATCGATTACCGTCGTGGGATGGGAGTAGGTGCCCGAACTGCACCAGAAGAAAACATTACGGATGTTTATGGAAACCATCTTCCTGTTGAAGGTTACTCACGTGCTCCACTTTGGAGTGCAGATCTGCGTTATACCACACCATTTCTTTTGCTCGAAAAACCAGCTCAATATCGCCTTAACTGGCGTGGACAATATGCACCTAAAATTTTAGTACCGAATGACCGCTTCTATATTGGCGGGCGCTATAGCGTACGAGGTTTTGATGGTGAGCTCATGCTTTCCGGAGATAACGGTCAGTATCTACAGCAAGAAATCAGCTTGAATGCACCAATTCCTAATACCCAGTTTTATATGGCAGTTGATCAGGGCTGGGTCAATGGCCGCAATAGCATACCGGGTCAGCGTTATTTACTCGGAAGTGTTTTGGGGCTGCGCACTTATCAAAATAGTTTTTATCTGGATGCCTTTACAGGTCGGGGACTAATTGCACCTGACAGCATAAAAAAAGACTGGGTTACCGGTTTTAGTATCAACCTTTCTTATTAATTTACTTTAGAAAAGACTTTATTCATGAACAAGAATAGTTATCGCATTATTTATAGCAAAGCACGTCAAATGTTTGTGGCCGTGGCTGAAAATGTACGAAGCCAGACCAAGACATCGGGTCAAAGTGAAGCAAGTACCCAGACCAATATTGATAACACTGAATCTCAGGCATTTCATCAACTCTGGCAAGTGAAAGCACTTGTTGCCAGTATTAGCTTGTGGATGCCTTTAGCACCTGTTTATGCGGGTATTGTAGCGGATAGTGCTGCAAATGCTGCGAATAGAGCAGTCATTGGTGCTGGAAAGAACTCGGCAGGTACAGTCGTTCCTGTCGTTAATATTCAAACTCCGAAAAATGGGATATCCCATAATATTTATAAACAGTTTGATGTATTGGCAGAAGGTGCAGTCCTGAATAACAGCCGTCAGGGTGCTACGACAAAAACAGTAGGAAACGTTGCAGCCAACCCGTTTTTAGCCACAGGCGAAGCGCGAGTTATTTTAAATGAAGTAAATTCATCAGCCGCTTCACGTTTTGAAGGGAACTTGGAAGTTGCAGGGCAAATGGCTGATGTCATTATTGCCAACCCGTCTGGTATTAATATTAAAGGTGGTGGTTTTATTAATGCCAACAAGGCAATTTTTACCACAGGTAAACCCCAGTTAAATGCTGATGGCAGCATCAAACAGTTTACGGTTGACCAAGGGAAAATTACGGTCTCAGCGAACCCCAATTCTAA